>JAEUUQ010000032.1 GCA_016787505.1 Saprospiraceae bacterium
GTGATGGCTTCGTTGCGGATGGTAAGGTATTCTTCGGCATTGAGCAGTTGAGGTAATCTCACGGGTTCCTGCACGCCGCCGTAGGCTTCGAAGCTAAACACCGGCGGGCCTGCTTTGCCTCGCTTGGTAGTGATGAGCACCACGCCATTGGCCGCCCTCGACCCGTAAATCGCCGCTGCTGCCGCATCTTTTAAGACTTCTATTGATTCGATGTCGGTAAGTGAAAACATATTGAGGCCGCCGGTAGTCGGCACCCCGTCAATGACGTACAGCGGGTTGTTGTTGCCCAGCGTACCCACGCCGCGTATGCGCACGGCAATATCGTCGCCCGGCGAACCCGTAACCTGGGTGACCGAGACGCCCGGCGCCTGGCCCTGTAGCGCCTGGTCGATACCCACCACTACGAGCCGCTCGATGTCGCGGGCTTTTACCGAAGTAATGGCAGAGGCTACATCGCTGCGAATCTCCCGCCGGTAGCCGGTAACTACTACCTCCTGCATCAACTCCGATTCGGGCGCTAAGGCGACCAGCAATTGGGCCCTGCCCTGCACAGGAACCTCCTGCGCTTCGTACCCCACATAGCTGAAGATGAGCACCGCATTGGCAGAAGAAACCGTGAGCCGGAAACTGCCGTCCACATCAGTGGTGGTGCCTTTGTCGAGGGTGCCCTTTTCGAGCACGTTGGCCCCGATCAGGGGTTGATTATCTTCTTCGGAGGTGACCACACCAGACACCGTAAAAACCTGGGCATCAATGCTGTGCAAGAAAACAAACAGGAATAGGTAAGGGAGGAGAAATCTACTCATGGCGCCACGATTTGATTCACTGTTAGCAAATATAATAAACGGCCCGCTCAGTTTATGGTACAATTATGTAAAAGAGTAGTACTTTTGTGAATAGCGATGCAAAACACTCTAAAGCCTTCCGATTATGAATATCTACCGTGAGATCACTCCCCTCAAATCGCAAGATGTGTTTGTGGTGTTGGATTCGGTGAGCAACGGATTTGACTACCCCATCCACAACCACCCCGAATACGAGCTCAACCTCATCGCGGGTATGTCGGGCACACGCATCGTGGGCGACTCTACGGAGCGGTATACCGACTGCGACCTGGTACTGCTGGGGCCTTATCTCTATCACAAATGGGACGGCGACCGGCACCTGCAGGATAGCGGGCAGCCCTACCGGGTAATTACGATACAATTTGCCATGGATCTATTCAGCGGACAGATGTTCCAGAAGGAGCGATTTATCAAAATGCGGAACCTGTTGCGCGATTCCAGCCGGGGCATCAAGTTTCACGGCAAAACCTTCGAAGAAGCCATGCAGATTATGTTAAGCCTCACCGAGGACAAAGGTTTTGCCAATATCATCGAGTTTTTCCAGTTGCTCGACCTGCTCTCCAACTCCACCGAGGCCGCATTTCTGGCCAGCGAGGGTTTTTCGCCCGGCGCCCTGCGCTCGGAGAGCAACCGTATACAAGCGGCATACAGCTACATTTTAAAACACTTCACCGACCCCGACCTGAAGATCGGCAATGTAGCGGCGCAGGTACACATGAGCGAGTCGGCGTTTAGTCATTTTTTTCAGAAATACGCCTTTCGCAGTTACACCCATTTTCTGATCGACCTCCGGGTAGGCCACGCCTGTAAATTGCTACTCGACACCGACGATACGATCGCCCAGATTTCGAGCAAATCGGGCTTCAACAACCTCGCCAATTTTAACCGCCTATTCAAAAAATATCGCTCCTGCACGCCCGTAGAATACCGCAAGCGCTACCTCGAGAAAAACGATTTCAACTGGACGCGACAGGTGACGCCCTGGCAGTTTCTGCCGGCAAAAACCCGCGTAAACGAAGTGGTACACCCCGTGGCGTATGCGACGAAGTTGGTGCATCTGTAGCAGTTAGCACTTAGCAGTCAGCACTTAGCTCACAGGGTTAGTGCGTTTTTATTGTATAGTAATGACGAACTGGGAAGATTGGAATTGTCTGTTTAAATTCTTAACTTTGAAAACTAATCAATCTATTTCAGGCCATGACAATGACCATTGAACGTACAGCTGATGCCATCGTAATAAAACTGCCACTCGACTTCAATATTGAGGAGATTCAAAGATTCTTTGATTATTTGCGGTACAAGGAACTCGTATCAAAAAGTAAGGCGACCCAAGAGGAGATTGATAACCTTGCCAAAGAAGTCAACAGTCAGTGGTGGCAAGAAAATAAACATCGCTTTTTACCCGATGCATGAAGATTGTAGTTGACAGTAATATTGTTTTTAGCGCTCTGCTCAACCCCAGGAGCAATATCGGTGATATTATATTAAATTCTAAGGGGCTCAGGATTGACCTGTATAGTTGTGAGCAATTAAGGACTGAGATTGGCAAGTACGACCAAAAAATCATTAGTAGCGCCAAATACAATATGCATGAATATCACGAGTTGCAATATCTGGTTTACAAGCAGATAACGTTCTTCACAGAAAGCATTATCCCATTTGAAATCTGGATGCAAGCAGCTGGTTGGGTCAGAGATATTGACATGGACGATATATCGTTTATTGCCCTAAGCCTTTACATGGATATAAAATTATGGACAGGAGACCAAGTGCTCTACAATGGTTTGACAAAAAAAGGGTTTGATAAGCTTACTACAACACAAGAAATTATTCAATCGCTTCAAGGAAATAAATAATACTATAAAGTTATTTTGTCCCTTATATCGCTATGGGAATCCGAGCCCCCCCGCTGCGTCAACCCATCCTAAAACGGATTGACACCTGAATTTACCCCCGCAGGTTTTCTTCTATCAACCGATCCAATTCCTTCCATTTGTCTTCGGTGATGCGAAACGAAGCATGGATTACCTTCCCGTTCATAGCTGTATCAGTTTTCATCAAAAATCAAACATCAAACATCAAACATTACCTCCCCCACACATTATCCCCCCTATTCACATCAAAAAACATATCGTCGACGAGGCGGGCTTTGACAATGGATTTAGTGCTTGTCATGCTCAAGGTGAACGTGGATTGCTTTTGCCACACCGCTGGCGGGTACTCCAATAGCTGGGTACTGCCGTCCGTGTAGGTAAACTCCAATTTGAAAGACACCGGTTTCCCGCCCAGATTGGTTACGTTGACCGTAAACCCGGCTTCTCCAACAATAACGTCGTCCAGTCGCAGGTCCACGGTGTTGTAATCGAACCACCAGCGCTGCCAGAACCAGTTGAGATCCTGGCCCGAGACGTCGTTGAACGTGTTGAAAAAATCGTGCGGGCCGGGGTGTTTGCCGTTCCAGCGGTCAATATAGGCGTGCAGGCAGCGCTTGAAGGTATCTTCGCCCAGCAGTTGATACAGCGCGGTATAGGCGGCGGCGGGTTTGCCGTAGGAGTTGAAGCTATAGGCGCCCGGCCACAGTTGGTCGGAGGGGCTGTACATCGGCACGTCGAGGTGGGCGCCGGGATTTTGTCGCACCGCCCGTTGGTAATAACCCGGGAAAGTGGCAGTAGCCGGTTCGTTGAGCTTAAAAGCCTTCGTACTGGCAAAATATTCAAAAAAGGTGGCCCAGCCCTCGTCCATCCAGGCATGGCGACTTTCGTTGGTGCCCACAAAAAACGGCATATACTGATGGGCGATTTCGTGGGTGGCCAGCGTGATCACGTCGTCGGGGTTGTCCAGGGTTTGGTCGTTGATGATCATGGGGTATTCCATCTGGCTATGGCCGTTGAAGGCGGTGAGGCGGTTGTAGGGGAAGGGATAACCGGGCATATGCACCGAGAAAAACTCGACAGCCCGCTGACTTATTGCTGCCATTTCGTAGTAGTCGGCGGAGTTGGGGTGGTAGGCGGTTTGCACCAACACGGTGCGGCTGCCTTCGTCATTCGCCCTGGCCATTACCGCATCCCACAAATAGTGGTCGCTGAGGCCGAAGGCCACGTCGGTGACGTTGGCGGCCCGGAAATGCCAGCTCAGGCGGCGTTTATTGACAGTGATACCGCCGCGGGCCAGGTCGGCTTTGTTGACGATCTGCGTGACGGTAGCTTTACCCTCTGCGTCGCGCAGTCGCTGCGCGTACATGGGCGCGAGCACTTCCGCTGCGTTTTGCAATTCGCCCGATGCCCACACGATATAATTGGCCGGCGTTTCCACCCAGAGATCGTAATTGCCGTAGTCGTTGTAAAACTCGGTTTGTTCGTTGAGTTGAGTGGGGTCCCAGCCCAGCAGGTCGTCGTAAACGGCGATACGGGGGTAGAAATACGCCAGGAAAAACGAGGTGCTGTCCACCACCCCCTCGCGCACATTGTCGGTGGAGCGGTGCAAATCGTAGTGCCAGGCGAGGTAGACCGTTGCTTTTGCACCGGGTAATAACGGTTTGGACAACGACACCAAGTGGTTGGTAGGGTTGCCGGAGTAGTTGACGGCCTTGTTGTCCCACTTTACCGGACGCCCGTCGATGGCCAGGCTGTCTACCAGAAACCCGTCGTTGAGCCAGTCGGGGTCGACGTTGTCGGCGCGGGTAGCCGTAGCGATATGGGTATTCTGCGCCAGCTTGAATTGCAATCGGCGCAGGGTATCCGCGCTGTTATTGGTATACGTGATTGTCGCCCTGCCGCTGATTCGATTGTCGGGCGGCAATACAGTGACGCGCAGTTCGTAATCCGCGCGGTTTTGCCAGTAGCGCGACCCCGGTTTGCCGTCGGCGCTGCGTGTGCCGGCCGCGTAGGCTTTTTGCAGTTGGATGGGCGTGTAGAGGGGTTGGGCGGTGGCGCTCCAGCCGGCAAAACACAGCAAGATGACTGGTATCAGGATTGTTTTTGCATTCATAGACGTGGCCGTTGTCGGTTGTGGGTTATGGGTTTATCTCTGCCAATTATACTTTAACGGACAACCGACAACCGACAACCGAACCTTAATAAGCTCCATAATACCTCCGCATAAACCACTCCGCCGACAACAGGGCCAGCAGCAGGAAAAATATCCATTTCAGGTTGATGACCGGGCGGGTTTGTACGGTGGAGTAGATCACCGGTTTGACCGTTTCTTTGGCTTTGATCATCTCTGCGATAGAAGCCATTTGTTCGGGGTATACCATCTCGCCGCCGTATTTGGCGCTGAGTTGCTGCAGGGTATTGTGGTCGGCGGTGGTTTCGTACAATTCCAATTGGATGGGCTGTACGCTGAATTGGCCGGTGTAGCTTAGATTTTGATTGTTATACGATACCGCTGCGCGGAAGGTGTAATTGCCTACCGGCAAAATTCCGGCGTTGAGGGTATAGGCTTTATCTGTTTTATCAAAAGTAAAATTATACTCTTTGCCCTGGCTGCCGGCGATGACTATCGTAGCATCGGGGTCGTTCACGAGCTGGTAGTTGTCATTGTATAACTCGGCGTCGAGTTGGATGGGTTCGTTTTCATTAAAAATATTCTTGCTCATATTGACGCGAAACTTGCGCTTGTCGTCTTTGAGCCCCACAAATTGAATGCTTTTGCCCAACAGCTCGTCGAAGAGGTCGTGGTTTTGGTGCTGCAGGTAGTCGAACAAGCGCCAGCGCCAGAGGCCCTCGCCGCAGAGTACGGCGCTGCGCACGTCGTTGGGCGAACCCAATACAAGCAGCGGAAATTGGGTATCTATTTTGCCGATGCGCTGGTAGAGCAGCACCTGCCCTTGTCCGGTGGGCGCAAATTCGCCGAAAGGCGCCGTCAGCGGCGGAAAAGCCTGGAGGTCGTTGGCGATGCGTTCGTCGAGGGTAAACAGGCTGAAGCCCGGCGATAGTTTGGCCTGCACGTCGTTGCTGCTGGGCCCGCTCGAACGTATGTTGATGAGCGACTGCACTTCACTGAGGCGGCTGAGGTTGGTCTGGGCGCCTACGATAAAAAAGGTCGGAATTTTCCGCGCCTTGATGGTATTGAGCACCGCCGTGGCGTCGTTGCGCTGGCTCGGCAACTGGTGCATCACGATGAGGTCGTATTTGCCGGCGTCTTCTGTAAACTGGCCGATATTCGCGGTGGTAATCTGGTAGTTTTTATTGGTAGACAAACTCTGCTTGAGCGCCGTAATGTCGGGGTGTGGCGCGTTGGCTAGTATCAGTATCTTCTGGCGAGCGTCGAGTACGTCGATAAAAATTTCTTTGCTGTTGTTGGCCGCCGTAGCTTCTCCGCTGAGTTGCCCCAGCGAAATGCGGAAACGCTGAACGCCGCTGGGCGTGGCGTCGAGGATGAGTTCGCGGGTTGCAAAAAAGTCGTTGCTATTGATAGCCACCGGCGAAGATTGCAGCAGCCGCGTATTGTTGTTTTCTACTTTGTAAACGCTTAGCGTCGTATTACTGCCCGCGCAGTTTTGCGCGGCAATATCGACCTGCACCGTAAACTTGTCGTCGAGGTAGGCAATGCGGTTGTGGTAGGCGCGTTTGAGCACCAGGTCGCGTTTGGCGGTGGTGTCGCCCAGCGCTACGGTGTATACCGGCGCAGTGAGTTTGGAAGAGGCATACAGCGGATTGCTACCCTCGTTATAAATACCGTCGGTGGCCAGCACGATGGCGCCCAGGTTTTGGCTGCCGTACAGGTCGTACACGTTCGATAGCAGCTTCGATATGTTCGATATTTTGTCGTTAAATGCTGTGTCGATGCCTTCGCGCACTTCGCTGCCGAAAGAGTAGGGTTTTACTTCAAAATCGTCTTTCAGCGCATCCTGAAGCTCGCTGAGCCGTTCGTCGTAGGTTTTTCGCTGGGCGGCGTTCATGGTAGCGCCTACCGATTCGGAGGCGTCCTGTGCAACCACGATGACGGGTTTTTGGGTCTCTACCAGCAGCGAGCGCAACAGGGGCGACAACAGCAGCAGGCTGAGCAGGGTGACCAGCAAAAAGCGCAGCACGGCCATGAAACGCACCAGGTAGCGGGGTTGGTCTTTGAACGTTTTATCGCGATAATACAAAACCGCGGCATAGGCCAATCCCAAAGCTACACAAGCTAACGCCCACCAGGCCGGATATTGAAAAATGAGATTCTTCATCAGTGTTTACGTGTCAATCGGGCAAATATAACATTAGCCATCGGCATCCCGAACAAGGAGGGGGGGTGTCGTTGTTACTATTATGTTAAAAGAACGTTCCAGCAATGCTTTTGTTGTAATTTGCGTTGTTCTGGAATGACTGAGTTTTTTTTAACCACAGAGGCCGCAGAGTTACACAGAGGCCGCACAGAGTTGTATAAACGCTCGCTCTGTGGAAACTCTGTGTAACTCTGTGTCCTCTGTGGTTAATAATAATCGCGGTAAATAAAAAAGATATGACCTTCAAAAAAATAGCGGTAATCACAGCCTTATTACTGGTAGCCCTCGCCCAAACCCGAGCCGCCTATATGCTCATCCCGATGGATGACAAATCGCAGAAAAATCATCTCAAGGCCTACGGCATTGCCTATTGGGTGCTCGACAACGGCGTGGAGGTGTGGTGGCTGCTCAACTACCGGGGCGGGAGTTTTGCTTTTCAGCACAATAAAGCATTTGAAAAAGAATGCCTCACCCGCGATGTGAGCTTCGAGATCATCCCCGATGCGCAGTTTGCTAAAATCCAGGAGGAAATCGCCCACCCGGAGGTGAACATGGAGGCCATGAAGCTCGAAAAGGCCCCCAAAATCGCGGTGTACACCCCCGAGACCAATGAAAAAGGCGAAGAATTGCAACCCTGGGACGACGCGGTGACGCTGGTGCTGACCTACGCCGAAATTCCCTACGATAAGATCTACGACCGCGAGGTTCTCAACGACCTGCTGCCTAAATACGACTGGCTGCACCTGCACCACGAAGACTTCACGGGGCAATACGGCCGTTTCTACCGCTCTTTCCACAACGAACCCTGGTACCGCGAAAACCAACGCAAAGCCGAAGAACTGGCCAAAAGCCTGGGATACAATAAGGTATCGCAAGAAAAACTGGCCGTGGTGAAACGCATCAAGGAATACGTGATCGGCGGCGGCTTTATGTTCGCCATGTGCTCGGCCACCGATAGCTACGATATCGCCCTGGCCGCCGAAGGTGTCGACATCTGTGCCCAGATATACGACGGCGACGCCGCCGACCCCAGCGCCCAGGAAAAACTCGACTTCAGCAAAACTTTCGCTTTCCGCGATTTCCAACTGATCAAAAATCCGCTGGAATACGAGTTTTCTACTATCGATAACCACCAAAACCGGAATATCGCCCCCGAGCAGGATTATTTTACGCTGTTCGACTTTTCCGCCAAATGGGACCCCGTGCCCACTATGCTCACCCAATGCCATACCCGCACGGTGAAAGGTTTTATGGGGCAAACGACCGCCTTTATCCGCCGCTATATCAAACCCGATGCGCTGATTATGGGCGAAACAAAACCCCAAAACGAAGCCCGCTATATCCACGGCACGATGGGGCAAGGTTTCTGGACTTTCTACGGCGGCCACGACCCCGAAGATTACCGCCACTTTGTCCACGATCCACCCACCGACCTCAACCTGCACCCCAATTCGCCGGGCTACCGATTGATATTGAACAATGTGCTATTCCCCGCAGCAAAAAAGAAAAATCGCAAAACATAAATCATCAAACAACGAATTGCGCGATGATTCGCCCGCTGATTCATTTTTCATTCTTAATTCTTCATTCTTAATTATCACCATGAATCGCTCCATGCTTCGCTTCCTGGGTAGCATAGTGCTGCTCGTGTTGGGCTTCGCAGGCGGCACCGCCTGGAAAGGCCGCGATATCAACCGCGACCAGGAACAATCGCAGACTTCTATTTCTTCTCAAGATGAAGGCGTAGCTGTTGCTACCCGGCAGGTAACACCCGAAGCCGGCCTCAATTCGGGAGAAGTAGCCACCATCAAACTCTTTGAAAACGCAGCCCCTTCGGTGTGTTTTATTACGACCACCAGCATGCAGGTCGACTTTTTTACCCGCAACGTGATGGAAATCCCACGCGGTACCGGCTCGGGTTTTGTGTGGGATAAAAAAGGCCATATCATTACCAACTACCACGTGATACAGGGCGCAGATAAAGCGCAGGTCACGCTGGCCGACCGCACTACCTACGATGCTAAACTCGTTGGCGCCGCTCCCGAGAAGGACCTGGCCGTACTCAAAATAGATATACCGGCGGGTAAACTCACCCCCATCCCCCTGGGCACCTCCGAGATTTTGCGCGTGGGGCAGTCGGTGTACGCCATCGGCAACCCCTTCGGCCTCGACCAGACGCTCACCACCGGCATCGTGAGCGCCCTGGGCCGCGAAATTGAATCGGTGGGCGGGGTGCCCATCCGCGACGTCATCCAGACCGACGCGGCCATCAATCCCGGCAACTCGGGTGGTCCGCTACTCGACTCGTCGGGCCGACTTATCGGCGTCAATACCGCTATTTACAGCCCCTCGGGCGCTTCGGCTGGTATCGGCTTTTCTATCCCCGTCGACGCGGTGCGTTGGGTGGTGCCCGAACTAATCTCCTACGGACGCATCAAACGCCCCTCGCTGGGCGTCGAACTCGCGCGCCCGCAAATCGCCAGCCGCTTTGATATCGAAGGCGCCCTGGTGCTCAACGTGGTGAAAGGCAGCGGCGCCGAACGCGCCGGATTGCAA
>JAEUUQ010000354.1 GCA_016787505.1 Saprospiraceae bacterium
GCAGCGTGCCGTTAGCTCGCAAAATGCGGACTACCCCTTTTTTCTGCCAGATATACCCCTGCCCTGCGTCATTAAAGACAATGCCCGTAGGAAAATCGAGATTTGACAGAATTTTCTGGTCGTAAAAGTCTGTGGGTAGCAATTGCGCCTGTATCCATAATGGGATCAATAGCAAAAACTTGCCTATCCACAGACATACTTTGCTGCGCATGGTCTAACTTTAACGGGTTATATGTTTTTGTGCTAATTGCAGGCTAGAGCCGGGTGAAATAGCATATAACCGCTTGATGTTTTGCGAAGTATAACTTTCAACTATAATTTTTCCGCCCCCAAATTCTGCCTTTTTTTGATAAGCGGTAAATCCCTGGGTGCAATCCTTGATTAGTATGTCCCTTATGTATAACGTCGACAAGTCTTTAGAAGCTGTGGCGATGTTCGAGTTATTAATTTCACAACTCACCACGGTCACGTCGCTATTTTCTCCGACGCTGATGCCTTTGTCGCCGTTGTATTCCATCCTGCAGCCATTGATGGCTACTATACTTCCTGAGAAATCTACGCCGTCATTAACGGTATGCCCAAAGTAAGACCGGTTTATTTCTCCCTTGCAAAAATCGGCGTCAAAGGCGTCGGATGCGGTATTTTGAAAATGGCAGTATTCCATCAGGAATTGACTCCTTATTGTATTTAAGCCGTCTTCAGATAAATTATTGACAAAACTGCAATGGCTGAAAGTAACATCCGATTCGTATAGAGTGACAGCGCCGGTCAAGGTCCAGCCCTGGTAAGAGAGATTGCGAAGCCCGTCAAAAACGGAATAACGAAAAAGGGATTTATCACCGGCTTCAAGTATGGTAAACCCCTGTCCGCTGCGGTCGCTGGAAATGATTTTGACGGGCGTATCCTCATTGCCAATCATTTGCACCGATGATTTGCTGATAAAAAAGGCGCCTTGCACGAAGTCGAGTACAGCCCCGGCTTCTACTACAACTCTGAAACCGGGAGGGATGACTATAGGTTTGTCGATTTGCCTGGTACCGGCTTTAAAAGTAACGACTTTGTCTTTGACTGTATACCAATTATTGGTTTGCAAATTTACTTTCGAAAATATCTGCTGTGCCGCTGTATTGGGCAATGGCAACGGCCATTTTGTGATTGCGGCTTCATAAATCGTGTCGATACCCAGCGGCTTGAAAAACACAATTTTTGCGGAAAGCGGAATCGCAATCGTACGGGTGATTTCAGGATCTTGTAAGGCTTGTGCTTCTGAAGCCAGGTAGCGTACCGATTGAAAATCCCGGATCATGGAGTCGCGCCGAAGGCGGTTCAGCAGCTTGCGGGCAGGTAATCCGGGAAGGATGATATCCTGCGAAAGCGTTTGAGTCATCATGCCCTCTACGCCACTGTAGCCCACTACTTCTATTGGAAAGCCATGTGTATTGGAAAGCAAAACCTGTTGCTGTCCTTGTCCGGCAGACAGTTGCCGGGCTTTAAGGCTTTGTCTGTTAACAGGCATCAAAAGCGAGCGAATCATCGCGGCGTAATTGGAAAAATCATTAATGCTGGTTTGGTATTCGGGAAATTCCATCTGTAGCCAATTTAGCCGGGCTGCCCATCCGGGTTCTATTTGGTCAAAAAAAGACTTAAGGTAAACCGGCGATGCAAATTGTGCCAGGTATTGCACATAGTTGGCTGTAAATGTGCTATCAAGGAAAAGACCCGATATCAAATCATTTTGATTAAAGCCGGCCGGGTGCATAGCGCCTTCACCCATCAACACAGGGTGGGAGGGGGGCGCCTCGCCAAACCCGTCAAATCCGATGGGCTCCAGTTTGCTTGTCACCGGGTTGTAATAGAAGCGCTGGTTGTGCCAGATGGCGCCGTGGTGGGCGCCCAGCACATCGCAAATAGCCAGGTATTTTGCCATACGCTTAAGGTCGAATATCTCTGCAGGCGGCTTAAGGCCGTATTTGTACTGGGTCATCAGGATTTGCGCCTGTTCGAATTGTTGGCTGAGCTCGCTCGAAGAAGCTACGCGTTTTTCCCTAAAAGCTTGAATATCGGCGTTGTACCTGTCCATGGAGGAGTGGCCCAGGTCGTAGCGCACATAACCTTGCTCGTTGAGCTGATTTTTAATGCCGCCCCAGAATCCTTCTTCAGAAAATTTTACAATGGGCCCTTCGCGCCGGTTGCGATATTCTACGACTTCTTTTTCAAAATGCTCTTCTACGGCATAAATTCCCAGTGATTGGTCATTGAGTTTCAGTTCGGCGAAGTCGTAGCGGGTAGTAAGGATATCTTCCCGTTCCAGCCATTGATGGAATAGCCATTCGTGCAAAAAATAGCGGGTTGCCGGTGTATGCACTGAAAAAGTTAGCAGGCGGTTCCAGCCCCGGGCGCCTTCAACCTGGATTCGGAACGACCATTTTTTCCCCTGGAGGTGGTCGAGCCAGTCGCCTTTAAGCCGTACTGAAACGGGAATGTCGCCTGTCGAATCTTTAATGACGCCGTCTACCCAATTGCTGGTCTCTGCTTCCAGGATGCCGTTTTGCAGGGCTTGTTCGCGGTCTTTTTCTATTTTTTTAAAATCATCAGACTGGATGCGTAGCGAAATAGTTTTAGGTTGGAAAGCTTTTGAATCAGTGGTAGTAGCTATTTGCTCGATGCGAAAATCGTCAAAATAGGTGTCCAGAAAACCGTTTGTATACACATAGATATCGACCCGGTCTGCTAGTTTTCCAAATGGAAGCGTAAAACGCAGGGTGAGTTCTTCCCAGCCGTTGTCCTGTGAACTGATCTGGTCGGTTTCGAGATAAAAATCGACTTCTCCCGAAACTTTCAGGGCCAATTTGCCTTCCTGGTATTGGTTTTTAAAACGCCAAACGCTGGCGCGATAGGAACGGCCGGGCTCGGGGGCTGTCATCTGGAAGCCGAAACCGTATTGAGCTCCTTCTCCTTTGGGCACCTTACAGGCATGTTGCCCTGATTTTGCCCTGTCACTGCTCCGCAGTTCTCCCTTGCTGAATTTGCCTCCTTTCCCGATGAAATGGTTGCCGCGTACCCTTTCCGCATCGCAGGATATCACTAACGATTGACTTTGCGTAGCCCGGCGTTGAAGTAAAACGGCAATAGTAGCTAGTATGGCTACAAGCAAAAGGCCAAAAACCCAAAACCGCCTGCCCGGACTTCGGTGTAAATGTTCCTTATCGCGGTTGGCAATAATCATAACATCAGGTCGGGTTGTTCAACGATGGAGATACGCGTATTGGCTGCAAAAAGCAGTACCTCGTCTTTTAGGGCGGCCAATTGTGCTACGTCGTCGGCTTTGCCCAGGAAACTGGCGTCCAAGCCGCTTTCACCGGCGTCAACCCGTTTGAGTTCAACATAGGACAGGTGCTTGCCCATGATGGTGGCAAGTCCGTTGAGATCGGCACTATCGGTGTGAATATGAATGATGAGTTTGTTTTGCGATTGGAAGGCGCGTTTGCCCCATAGCCGTTGTCCGGCATATAGCAATATAATGATAAATGAAAAAGCAATTGAACCCAGGATAGGTTGATTGGCGCCCCCGGCAAGGCCCAGTCCGACGGCAATAAACAAAAAAGTGAGTTCTTCGGGGTCTTTAATCGCTGCCCGGTATCTCACGATAGACAGAGCCCCAACCAACCCCAGCGAGAGAGCTATTGACGACTTGATGATCATGATGATGAGCAGCGTACCCAGCGCCAGCGGCATAAAGTTGGCGGCAAAACGGCTGCGGTTGGAAAGCGCATTGCCGTACCTGATATAATACCAGCGCAATACGCCTGCAAGCACGGCCGTGGTGATCACGTTGACCAGAAATTCATCGAAAGGCACATTGTTGGAAAATTCCTGGATGTACCTTTCTTGCAACTGTTGGAGGATATTCATATTGTATGCTTGCTTTGGCGCGGGGGTAAATTTAAGAGCTATAACTGATAATCTATACCAGAATTTAACCGACCTTTACATTTTCTGACATCTTTGCACTATGCCGCGTTTCTCATTAAATTACTTGCTTTTTTGGCTCTTGTTGGGTTTGGCAAGCATGCTGATCCTCACCAGAATCGTTCCGCCACTACGATTTTTCTTTCCAGTCTTATTGTTGATTTTGATTTTAATTTGGGGGATTTGGGCCTGGCGGGAATGGTCAAAACGACAGGCTTTTGAAAACTCGAAAGAAGGAGCGATCCACCGTAAAATAAATTTTTGCCGGGAAGAGATCAATCGCAATAATAAAGAGATTGCCGATATTATGGAAAATATCGCCGAACTGACTACCCGGCTCAATGAAAATATGGAATTGACAGCAGCTTACCGCCAGGAAACTACGCAGCTGATCAACGATTTTACAAAAGAACAACAACTACGCACTGCACGCATCGATTTTTACGAAGCGTGCATCAGAAAGTTGGAGGCCCTTCTTCACCACCAGCAGATGGCCCAAACGCTGGCCCGGAAAAAGGAAAAGCTCAAACAACTCAAAGAACAAAATTACGAGACGCTGGCCGATATGGAGGCGCTGCGATCAGACGTTGAATTCGATGCTTTTTATCTCGATACGATAGACGAACTCTCCAACCGTATGTCGCGCAGCACCACCGTAGACGACGCCGAGGGCCTGCGCCTCGAA
>JAEUUQ010000381.1 GCA_016787505.1 Saprospiraceae bacterium
CCTGTATTTTCTTCCATGTCGAGCGACAACACGGAGTCGACCTGCATAGGCAGATAAGAAACCGATTTCAGCGTGATGGGGGTATTGCAACGCGAAATGGCCTCCACTGCCAGACTGATATCCTCGCCGGGAGTGGCCGAATAATCGGAAGCAATGGCTTCGAGGAACAAGCCGGCGCAAGCTTTGATTGCGTTTTTGGCCTCTTCCAACTTGATATTGCGCCAATAGCCGTCGGGCAGCGCTTTGATCATACGGTATACTTTGAGCAGGCCGGTTAGGCTGGCGGAGGGATCGTTGTGGTTAAAATTGCGCGCTACCTCTTCAAGCAATATGCCGATATCCGCGCCGCCTTCAACGCGCGACCAAGTCGTATTAATCCCGGCAAAAAGGTCGGTTTTATCAGTGGGCATCTCGCCTTTGAGCAATTCGAGGTATTCCATTTCCTGGCCGCGGGTGCCTATCGAGCCGAAGCCCTGGCTTTTGTGCATGCTGCGGCTTTCGGCGGCGATTTCGGGGTTTGATTTGCCCTTTACAGGGTAATATACGCCGGCGTCGATGGCCACCATAGCCGATTTGTCGGCCTGATCAAATTTCTCCCGGCTGCCGAAAAACCACCATGACGTATTAAAAAACAAACGCTTAGGCTGCCAGGGTTTCACATATTGAAGCTGTGCCGGGTACGCCTTTGGGTCGGCGCTGAGTTCGTAGGCTTCGTGGGAGAGCATACCTGAAGCCGTGTGGTGGCCGTGTGTGCGCCCCGGCGAGCGGTGGTCGAAGCGGTTGATGATGATATCGGGTTGCCAGCGGCGGATGGCCCATACCACGTCGGATAGCACCTCGTCGCGGTTCCAGACTTGCAGGGTTTCGTCAGGGTGTTTGGAAAAGCCAAAATCATTGGCGCGGCTAAAAAACTGCCTGCCGCCGTCGATGCGGCGAGCGGCCAGCAATTCTTGCGTGCGGATTACGCCCAGCAGTTCTTCAATTTCGGGGCCTACCAGATTTTGGCCGCCGTCGCCGCGGGTAAGCGACAAATAGGCCACGTTGGCTTTCACGTCGTTGGCCAGATAAGAGATAAGCCTGGTATTTTCATCGTCGGGATGGGCGGCTACGTAAAGCGCCGAACCCAGGAAATTCAATTTCACAATAGCGTCGTGAATGTCGCCCGAATTCCAGCGGCGGGGCGCCTGGCTCCAGGCAGTTTGCAATGCCGCAACAGTGAGTACAAGCAGGGTGATTTTTTTCCACATAAATAAAGTCAATTATGGTGTGTGTGATCGGATCATTTAACAAGCCCCCAAAAATAGGGCGCAAAAAGCACAATTTCAATAGGGGGCTGCTAAGCTACAAAGACCACACGTTGGCAATAGCCGTTTTGTTGTATTCTTCCACTACCTTGAGCAGGTCTTTAAACTGGTATCCTTTTTTGCCGATTTTGGCAGCCAATTCGGGCGCGTTGTTTTCTACCAGCCGGCGAAATTTACGTTTAAAACTCAATTTATTTAACCGGTATACCTGCCGGTCGGCTATCTCTACCCAGTATTCTTCCGTTTTAAAGGTAGATTGCTGTATCAGATTACCGCTAAGCTGTAAGACCGTTTTTTCTTCGGGCGCCTGATACAATTTCATTTGTTCGCCGTGGTACAATACCCGCAGGAACGCCCAGCCCCTGCGATGCATTTTACTGAGATATACGATCTTCTGGTTGTCTTTCTCAATCACAAAACCGCGTACCAGTGCCGGATGTATATCATATAAGGTGCCGAAATCGTTGATAAATATAACGCTACTCGTTCTTTCAGCATAAAAGATGGCTCCGATGCGCCCCGTGAGCCGGTGCCCGTTTTTGGTAATCAGGTAACCCTGGAAGGTGCCTGCACTAGCCGCACCGCATATCAGGATGGCAATTACGAGGGTGTACAATCGCTTCATAGGCCAATCGTTATGTAAATGAAAGATAGGGAATATTCGTGGATTCAGCAAGTTTATGTTATCGGTTGTCAGTTGTCAGTTATCCGTTTTTTATCTTTACTTGTGCGTTATACAAACTGACAAACCCACAACCCACAACCCATAACCGAAATAGCCACCCAATGACAAAACAGCATATACTCCTGGTAGATGACGACCGGGCCTTTAGCACGCTCACCCAGGAATACCTTGAATCCAAAGGTGTGAAGGTCACTTTGTTGCACAATGCCGAAGAGGCGTGGCGGGTCTTTCGCACCCAGCCTTTTCACATGTGCATCCTCGACGTGAAAATGCCCATCAAAAACGGATTTGACCTTGCCCGCGACATCCGGTCGATTAATGCCACCATTCCTATAATTTTTCTCACCGGCGCTACTGAAAGAGAAAGCCGCCTGGAAGGCTTTCACCTCGGCGCCGACGACTACGTGACCAAACCATTCAGCATGGAAGAGTTGTGGCTGCGCATGCTGGCTATCTTTCGCCGCTCGGGCACACACGAAGAACAACTCCGCCAACGCGAATCCAAGGTATATACGCTGGGCAGATACCGGTTTACGCCTCAAACCCGCGAATTGATGCTCGACGGCCACATGATGGCTAAGTTGACCGCCATAGAAGCGCGGCTGCTCGAGTATTTCTGCCAGTCGCCCAACGGCGTCATCGAACGCAACGCCACACTTCGCCGAATCTGGCAGGACGACGATTATCTACGCGGTCGAAGCCTCAATGTTTATGTAAGCAAGCTGCGCCAATATCTGCGCGACGACCCGCGCATCGAAATTCTCAACGTACATGGCGAAGGCTATCAAATCGTGTTACCCGATCTTTAGCAACTCACATGCCAATAATCCCTATATTTTCCTATTTTAGCCGCAAAGTCGACCTTTCATGCATATCCATGAGGACCAGCAATTCATCGAAGCCCTTTTACAAGGCGATCACGCGGGGATTAGCGAGATTTACCGGCGCTTTGC
>JAEUUQ010000388.1 GCA_016787505.1 Saprospiraceae bacterium
GTTTACCTCAATTAATCGACCGGCGTCGCGCCGGTTCATCGACACCAATGCGGCACAGTGGTAAACGTAGCGAATGCCCTCCATGGCTTCTTCGAGGCCGAGTACGTCGAGCAGGTCGCATTCTACCCATTCGATTTTATCCTGTATTTCGGCCACCATGTCCATTTTGCTGTTGGGTCGGCGCAGGGCGCGAATGCGGGTATAACCGTTTTGCACCAAATACCGGAGCAGGTAAGAGCCGATAAAACCGGTTCCGCCGGTAACGAGTATGTCTGGAGTAGCGTTACGCAAGAGTAAGTGTATTATTTTATTAAAAAAACTATGGCAGATAAACTGCTCCGCCAATGGCATCACGCGAGGCGCCGGTGACAGTAGCCAAACAATTGGGCTTATTTTCGAGGCGTAGCAAACCGGCCAGCGCCATCAGCAAAGCTTCCTTGTAGGATACAGTTTCAGGGTCGGGTATGACCGGTTCCAGTGTAATAACCTCATTACAAGTCATTTTGATGCAATCCAATAGAAAATTATTGTAAGCGCCGCCGCCGGTGACGAGCATGCGGAAGTTGTCTTTTTCCAGTCCTTCGCGGTCGATCAACCCGCGCAGATGGGCGGCGATTTGCCTGGCGATATGCAGGCAGACCGTATGGAGCTTATCGGCTACATCGCCTTCAAAAGCCAGGCAATTTTGTACCGTATGGGTTTGCACCCAATGATTGCCCAGGGATTTGGGGTAGGGTTCGGTGAAATAGGTCTCGTTATCGAGGAGTTGGGAAAGCGCGGACAATTCGCGGCCGGCAGCGGCGATTTTGCCCTGGTCGTCATAGGGTTTGCCGAGAAGTGATGCCAGTGCATTGAGGGCCTGGTTGGCGCCGCAGATATCAAAAGCAACATATTTTTCGCCCAGGTGGCACGATATATTGGCAATTCCGCCCAGGTTGAGGCAAAAATCGTAGGATCCGAACAGCAATTTATCCGCGATAGGGGCCAGTGGGGCGCCCTGTCCGCCGAGTGCGATATCGGAAGTCCGAAAGTCGCACACCACCGGCAGGCCGCAATTGACGGCCAGGGCGGCGCCGTCGCCCAGCTGAAAAGTAAAGTGCCGGTCGGGGTAATGAAACACCGTATGGCCGTGGGAGGCCACCAAGTCGGCTTCGAGGTGGTGGCGTTGTAAAAAATGTCGGGTTTGGCGGCCCATCCAGGCGCCGAAATCGGCGTGGGCCTGGGCCAATTCGAGTGCGCCGGCGTTTGGCAATTGTTTCAGTCGCAAGGCCCAATCATCGGGAAAGGGGGCGGTTTCTGCGGCTTCGATAGCCCAGTTGACTATCTCGTTTGAAGCGTTGAGCGCAAAAGTACAGAGCGCCATATCGAGTCCGTCCAGCGAACTTCCCGACATTAGTCCTACGACTCGATAAGTATTCATCATTTTTTAAAAGAAAACGTATGTTTGGCCACCGCTTTGATCTTTTCCTCGCTCAGCAGGGTTTTGAAACCCACCATCGTATTGCGTCCATTGGTAATCACTTCGATGCGTTGCTTTTCGGTAAGTATAGACTTAGAGAGGTCGAAGGCGCCGCTGGCGCCCATATTGCCGTACAAGCCGTGGCAGGCGATGCAATATTGCTTATAAATTTTGGCGCCATCCTCGGCTTGGGCAGTTTGGGCCGTAGCCGTATCGTTTTCTGAGTCGGTTGTACTGCCACAGGCCCAGATCAGTGAGAACATGGCAATTACAATCAGGCTTTTGCGCATAGTGTATGAATTTGAATACAAAACTAAAACAGACAAAAAAAGTTGAAGGGCAAATGTAAGATAAATAAAAACCGCTTGCCGTTCAAAGCATGCATTTGCGTATCAAAATAGGTGTGGTAATCGAAATAATTGGGCTTATACGCTGAGCGGGCTTATATTTATGGAGTAAACAACCCTAATCGATAATGGGTGTTATTATTGACATACAAAACCAACCATAAATTATGAAACAAGGCAAATTGCTTTCCACAGGTATTGTCATCTTCATCGTGCTAATCCTCGTGATCATTTTCTCGAATGCTACCTTCATCACCATCGAGGCCAGCGAGCGGGGTGTATTATTCAGGAGGTTTACCGGGGGGTTGGATAAAACCAACATCTACAATCCCGGATTCCATATGCTGGCGCCCTGGAACACGATATACGTATACGATGTAAGAGAGCAGCAAATTGAGGAGTCGATGGAAGTGCTTTCGCGCAACGGCTTGACAATCACCGTAGACGTTACCGTGCGTATCAACCCCATGCACAACAAAATCGGAGATTTGCACGAAAAATTCGGCACAGGTTTTATTGAATCGCTTGTGCGGCCCGAAGTGCGCTCGTCGGTACGTAAGATTATCGGCCGTTTTGCGCCTGAGGAGTTGTATTCTACCAAAAGAGATGAAGTACAGCAACTCATTCACGAAGAGCTCGAAAAAGTGCTTACCAACAACTACATAGAACTACGCGCCACGCTGATCCGCGGTATCGAATTGCCCGAAAAAGTGCGTTCAGCCATCGAAAGCAAAATCGAAGCCGAGCAATCAGCGCTGAAATACGTGTATGTGCTGCAGCAAGAGCGCCAGGAGGCCGAGCGTAAGATCATCGAGGCCCGCGCCAAAGCGGAATCGAACCAGATCCTGAATGCCAGCCTCAGCGAGAATATCCTAAAGGACAAAGGCATCGAGGCCACGCTCAAGCTGGCCAATTCTGCCAACTCGAAAGTGATTATCGTGGGTGGCAACGGCGATGGATTGCCTTTGATTTTGGGGGGGAATTAATAAGCACAACTAACCCCTCAATCCCCTAAAGGGGAAGTTCACCCCAAAATACACAAAACCTATTGCAGCCAAGTTTAACCATAGGAACCGCAGTGTGACCGAGTGTTGCGCTGCGGTTTCTGCTTTTAGATATGGTGCATCGCCGGTTTGCGCTGGTTACCTCGGTAAGCGCGGTATGCTCCTTCTCTTCATGCCCGCCAGGGCATCTGTACACGTAGTGTATGTACACCGACAAGGGCGATCTTTGGCCCAGTCCCCGGGCTGAAGCCCGGGTTTGAAGGGTAAAGGCAGGGCTTGTCGCTTCCTGCCCGGGATTTTTGAACCAGGATTTGGGGGATATAGAAGGATGTGAAAGGATGTTGGATTTTTGATGTTGGATGTTGGATTGTTTTTCAAACCGACAACCGACAACAATCCGTGGAATCCCAATAATCCGCGGAATCCGTGATTCTGACAAGGGGGTAAGCGGCGCGCCGGGGGTCATTTTTAATTAGGATGAGCAGGATTTTGAAAGGATGGAGGAAGGATTTTTTTTCATTCCATCTGTGGAATCCTCTAATCCGTGAAATCCGCGATTCAGCCACCCCGGCAGAAGCTTAAAGCGTCCTGGCGAGACGGAAACCGTAGCTGCCGTACAGGTCGTCGGAATAGACTACGGGGCGATTAGCAACGCGGCAGACGACGGCATTGTTGTGCCAGGCACCTCCGCGCAGCACCCGGTAGGGACCCATTTCAGGGCCGATAGGGTTCACCTTTGCTTCGGTTGGGTAGCCGCCGTGCCAATCCCAGCACCACTCCCACACGTTGCCGCTCATGTCGTACAGGCCCATTATATTGGGCCGCCTGGTTTTTACAGGGCGGGTTCGGCTGCCGGAGTTTTTGAAGTACCAGGCAAAATCGGGAAGGTCGGATTCCTGGTCGCAACCGGCATAAGTTATATTGGTTCCTCCCCGGGCGGCGAATTCCCATTCCGCTTCGGTGGGTAGGCGGTAGCTTTTAGCTTGGAGATCGAGCGAGCAATTATCTTCATCACGGCAATTGACCGCTTGCGGCAATCCTTCTCGATCGCTGAGCCAGCCGGCATAGGCAACGGCGTTGTACCATGATACGTTGACGACCGGGTTATCGCCTTCACCGCCCCAGCCTGGCTTTTCGGGCGGCGCCGTACCTGTCGCTGCGCAGTACAAGTTATACTGCCACCAAGTGATTTCGCTTTCGGCGAGTTGATAGTCGCTTAATGTTACAACGAAAAATTTTTCATTTCCATTTCCACTGCCAATCGTATCCGTCCTTCCCTGAATATCGATCATCACCGGGAAATAGCGGGCCTGCAGGAAGCTATCCCGCTGGGGGTTGAGATGGCGTATAGCCTCTCGCGCGGCAAGGCGGTCGCCATTTTTAATAACTAAATCTCTATTTATTATTTGATAAGCCGTATCAAGTACGCCCCAAGCTCGTTCAAGTTGATTAGTTTCGGCATAGAAAAAAGCCATTTCAAGTAATGCATTACTAACTTCTTCTGATATAGCGGTGATCATAGTAGCAGAATTTAAATAAAGGTAGGCACTCTCATAGTCCATTTTTTTAATAAAAGTATCCGCTTCCATTAACGTCATCCAACCAACCACTTTTAGGGCTGCTTGTTGGTCCCTTAAGGCTGTTCTTGCTTTATAAAATGCTATTATCGCCACTATTGAGACCGAAAAAGTCACCCAGGCAAACCAGGTTGCCCGGCGTCTCGCCCTTATCGCCTCATTTTTCAACCGTTCTGCCTCTTCTGCTTTTCGCTTTTCTTCGGCAGCCTTTTCTTCCGCTTCTCTGGCACGGGTTTCCGCGTCGATTCTTTCCTGTTCCAGTCGCTCGGCCTCCTCCACAGCCTCCTGGGCCTTCCGGGCCTTCAGCACCGGGCCGATCAGGGTATCGTGGCTGAGTTCGTAGCTGAAGCTGCCTAAGGAGTTCACCTCTCGGCGAAGCAGGTAGGTGCGTTCCAGGTTTTCGAGTAGCGCGGGGCTCACCTGGAATGCCTGGGCCAGTTCGCCGGCGTCGCGGCTGAGGCGGCGGCCTTCGCCGCTCTGGGGGTCTACCAGCAGTAGGCCCTGTTCGAGTACGCGGCGGGCGGGGGCGCGTTCAGACTGCGGCAGTTCGCCGATGCGATCCTGGTAGTAGTCGTCGAAGACGGTGTCGAAATCGGGCAGGTCGGGTTCGCGCACGGTAGCCAGTCCGCGCTCCGTCACCCGTTTTTCTATCGAGGCGCACACGATCTGCAGCAGGAAGGCCTCAATGCGGCCTGCCTCGGCGCCTTCGCGTCCGGTTAGCTCGCGCAGGATGGTGAGCAGGGCGGCTTCGTCGTAGGCAAAGGCGGGGCTGCGGTAGCCATCGCCGGGTTCGCCGGCGGGGCCAACTACGGCCTGCCGGGCCTGCTCGGTATCGAGGGCGCGCAATTCGTAGCGCTTGTGCAGAATAGCCGGCAGCCGGTCTTTGAGGCGGTCGAGGTCGCTGAGGCGGTCGGCGCGGATGGATAAGAGCGCCCGCACGTCGGTTTTTTCGGCCAGGAAGGCGGCGTATTCGGGGTCGAGCCGGTCTTCGTTGTCCTCCAGGAATTGCGGGTAGTCGACGTACAGTAATTCCGCCAGTTGTTCTTTGAAGGCGGACTGTTGTTCCTGCGGGTAGGAGAAAAATTCTTCGAATTGATCAAATAATAGCACAATACCAGTGCCTTCCGCAATATTCCATTTTTTCATTATTCCCCACAGCGAATTCGGTAGAGACGCGAATTTTCGCGTCTCATCCTTCGCCATCCCTGCCGTCCCCGTCTTCCCCGCCACCCCCGTCATCCCGGCATCCGCCATCGCCTTCCCCAAATGAAAAACAAATTTATCATACAAAGTCTGGGTGTCCTGGGGCGTCCAGGTATTGAAACGCACCGTGACGGGCACGTAGCGGCGGTTGCCTTTTTTGCCTTTTTCGGCCAGGGCGGGAATGATGCCGGCGTTGAGCAGCGAGGATTTGCCGTGGCCCGATTTGCCGAACAACACGCAGAGGCGTTCCTGGAGCATCAGCGACAGGAGGCGCTGGGTATCGTCCTGGCGGCCGAAGAAGATGCGCTGCTGGTCACTGCTAAAGGGCTGCACGCCCGGGTAGCGGTATGATTTTTCGGGCGTACTCATGGCTGCGGGATTTGGTTGGCGAAAGTCAGCAGCGTATAGCGGATGCGGTTGATCTCCAGGTCGAGGTCGCGGCTATCGGCGGCGCCGGCGTTTTTGGCGGATAGCCAGGCATTGTAGCGGGCGCGCAGTTGGGGCAGGTCGAGGTTGTTTTCGGCGGCGCCCAGTCGGCCTTCGAGTTGCTGGAAGGCCTCTTCGTATTTGCCCTGCACGGTGAGCGAGCGCACCTGCACTTCCACCGGCGAGGCGGGGTCGTGGAGGTTGCGCAGGATGTTTTGCCGTTGGCAGGCCTGGTAGAGCAATTCAAAATCGTCCCGCTTCGCGGCGACATATTCGATATTAAATTGCTTCATCACAAAAGCGCGGTTATCGTCGCTCACCTGGCTGAGGATGGGGAAATTTTTCTTGTGGTTGTTAAAAGGGTTGTTGTCGAGTTTGTTGAGGTAGTGCAGCAGCACCTGAAAATACCAGCGGTCGAGTTCGAAGCCGAGCAGGATAAAGCGGTCGGCGTCCTGGAGTTTGCGCGACAGCGCCTCGTCGATGCCGTAGTCGCTGAGCATCTTGCGCAGCAATTCAAAAAGATCGCTATAGTCGAGCACCACCGAATCGAGTTTGTCGAGCACACTGCCGCAGAGGTTATACACCAGCGGTTTGTTGAGGCCGTCGGGGTAGTCCAGTTGCGGCGGGTTGGGTTTGTCTTTGGTGGTAAAATAGTCGAATTGCGGTTCGCGGTAGTATTTGAGAAAAGCCTCGTACACCCACTTGTCGGGGTTGATATTTAGCACCAGCGGGAAAGGGATGGCCGCGATCTGCCGCAGCAGTTCGCTGTCGGGCAGCCAGGCCGTATCGCGGGCGGCGTTGCGCACTTCTTTCATGGCCTGCTGTTTGGCGGCGGCGCTATTGAACTGGAATAGGTTGTCG
>JAEUUQ010000414.1 GCA_016787505.1 Saprospiraceae bacterium
TTGTTTTTCTTCCCAAGTATGCGGGGCATGGTCGGTAGCCACGATATCGAGCCGGTTGTCGAGCAGGGCGGGCAGTAAGGCGGACTGGTGTTCCCTGGATTTTATCGCCGGGTTGCATTTTATGCCGGCGCCCAGGCGTTCGTAGTCGTCGCTGTTGAAATACATGTGGTGCACGCACACCTCGGCCGTAATGCGCTTTTCCGCCAGGGGCAGGGCATTCGAAAAAAGAGCCAATTCATCGGCAGTGCTGATGTGCAGAATATGCAGCCGCGTATTGAACCGCCTGGCTAAGTCCACCGCCAGCGACGACGACTTCAGGCAGGCCTCGGCGTTGCGTATTTCGGGGTGGCAGGCCATCGGCACGTTTTCGCCGTAGCGCTCGCGGTAAGCCGCTGCATTGGCCCTTATCGTAGCCTCGTCTTCGCAATGGGTTGCAATCAACATAGGCGTTTGGGAATACAAAGCCTCCAGCGCCTGCACGTTGTCCACCAACATATTCCCCGTACTTGACCCCATAAAAACCTTGATGCCGCATACGCTGCGGGGGTCGGTGCGCAATACCTCGACAATATTGTCGTTGGTAGCGCCCATGTAAAAGGAGTAATTAGCCAGGGATCGGGCGGCGCCGATATCATATTTTTCCTGCAAGCGCTCCTGTGTGGTACTAGTGGGCGAGGTATTGGGCATCTCCATAAAAGACGTCACCCCGCCGGCCACGGCGGCTTTGGCCTCAGTATAAATGCTGGCTTTATGAGTAAGCCCAGGCTCGCGAAAATGCACCTGGTCGTCGATAATACCGGGAATCACCCAGTGTTTTTCGGCGTCGATTTCCAAGTCGGCCGGCGTAGAGACATGGCCGTCGATGCGTTCGATAAATCCGTTTCGGATAAAAATATCTTTTTCGCTGATAACGCCGCCGTTGACGATGCGCGCATTTCTGATGAGTATGGTAGACATGACAATTCGCGTATTTGCGATAGCGAAGATAACCAAACTTGACTTACCTTCGCGGTGTAATTTCAACCACAGCTTTCAAGCTGTGGGAAAACAACCACAGTTTTCAAGCTGTGGAAACACAAACTAACATGAACCTCCAAACCCGCTTGGGCATCTTAGGCGGCGGTCAGCTCGGTAAAATGCTGGCACTAAGCGCCGGCAACTGGCATCTCCCGGTGTGGATACTCGACGAAGCCGGCGATTTTCCCGCCGCGCCATACGCCACTACTTTCGTGAAAGGCGATTTTCGCAACTACGACGACGTATACCGCTTCGGACAGATGGTGGATGTCATTACCGTGGAAATCGAACATGTAAATACCGCTGCTCTTGCCCAATTGGAAAAAGAAGGCAAGATCGTGCATCCTTCTCCGGCGCAACTCGATATGATTAAAGATAAAGGCCTGCAGAAACAGTTTTACGCAGAAAAAGGTCTGCCCAGTGCGCCCTTCAAGCTTTACAGCGATGAAAAATCGGTACAGGAAGCCCTTGCCAATGACGCGATTTCCTTTCCTTTTGTCCAAAAATCGCGAACGGCCGGTTACGACGGCCGCGGCGTAGCCGTCATCCAGTCGGCTGCCGACCTGCCCAAACTTCTGCCCGGCGCCTGTGTCGTCGAGCCGCTCGTAGATATTGCCAAAGAACTATCGGTAATCGTGGCCCGCAATGAAAACGGAGAAATACAAGCTTTCCCCGTCGTAGAAATGGATTTCAACCCCAACGCCAACCTGGTGGAATGGCTGCTCTGCCCGGCTCAAACTGCCCCTGCAATCGAAAAACAAGCCGAACAACTTGCCCGGCAAACGATAGAATCCTTTGGTTTATGCGGGCTGCTGGCCGTAGAATTGTTCCTCACAAAAAGCGGCGAATTACTCATCAACGAAGTGGCTCCGCGCCCCCACAACAGCGGCCACCATACTATCGAGAGTTGCTATACTTCGCAATTTGAACAGCACATCCGTGCAGTGCTCAATCTGCCGCTGGGCAGCACTAAAATGAAAACGGCCTCGGTGATGCTCAACCTGCTGGGCGAGCCGGGTTATGCCGGCCCTGCCTATTACGATGGCCTTGAAGCTTGCCTGGCTATGGAAGGCGTAAACATCCACATATACGGTAAGGCCCAAACCAAGCCCTACCGCAAGATGGGGCATGTGACGGTATTGGGCGCTACATTGGCGGATGCGCGGGAGAAGGCGCACAGGGTAAAAGAAAGGTTGAGGGTTTTGGCGGTCGGCGGCTAACAAATCTCCCCCACCCCGGCCTGCGTGACCCGGATCACCTCCTGCGGAGCTACCCCAATCAGCATACCCCGCTGTCCGGCATTGATATAAATGCGATCCCAGGACAGGGCCGATTCATCAAACCAGACCGGGTAATTTTTTTTCATTCCCACAGGCGAACAACCGCCTCTAATATATCCGGTAAGCGATTGCAAGTCTTTGAGTGGTACCAGGCTTATTTTTTTATTACAGGAATATTGCGACAACAACTTAAAATCCAGCTCTTTATCGCCGGGTATCACGGCTACCAATACACCGGTTTTATCTCCGGTAGCAACCAGCGTTTTGTATACCTGCCCAACCGGCAGTCCTAAAGCAGCAGCAATAGTACTTACCCCCAATTGCTCCGGGTCGTAGCTATACGGCGCCTCGATATATGCCACATTGTGGCGGTCGAGGATGCGCATGGCATTGGTTTTTTTCATAACTTATTTTACCCAATTAGTTTGTGGTCCAAATGATATACATAGCTTATTATGAATCTTTAAGCCGCTAATATCGTACAAATGAACTAACTTGGATTTCAATTTTTCTTTGGAACAGGCACGAAACAAGGTGACGAAATTCGCCCAAAAGCGTCCAAAAACGGTAAATTCGCCACTAACTATGAGAATAAATCACTTACCTAACACTTGCTTCCAAAACTTCAACAGTATGAAAAACTACTCCTTGATTTTTGCACTATCACTAATCATAGGCAACGCAATGGCTCAAGCGCCCGCTAGTCAGGGCGTAAGCGCCATCAGCGCCAAATTATTGTTCATCGATTACGGCATGCCCAACAATGTTGACAATCTCGACATCACCAACGGCCTGGAAATAGGCTATACCCGGCATTTTAGTCGTTTCCTGGGCCTTACGGTTCCGCTGAAAGTGGGGGTGGCCAATATCTCCGGCGTACAAGACAATGTAAATATCGTAAGCCTTGACGCGTTGCTTCGCCTCCAATATTTCAAAGAGCAAGCCCGTTTGGTGCCCTATGTATTCGGCGGTGCGGGATATGTGTCCGAGCGATTTGAAAGCGGCAACCTGCAGATCCCGGTTGGTGTGGGCCTCGATATCAGAGTAGGTCGCAATTCGTATGTCAATGTGCAGGGCGAATACCGCGTTTCGCAGGAAGATTTCCGCAAAAACATGCAACTCGGCCTCGGCTTTGTATACCGATTGGGCAAAAACGACGCCGACCGCGACGGCGTGTCAGACGCGTTGGACAAATGCCCGAACATCCCTGGCGTGGCCGCCTTGGGAGGCTGCCCCGATGCCGACGGCGACGGCATTGTCGATGCCGACGACAAATGCCCCGACCAGGCGGGAAGCAAAATGACCAACGGTTGTCCCGATACCGATGGCGACGGCCTCGCCAATGCCGATGACGATTGCCCAGAAGTTGCCGGCACGCTGAATGGCTGCCCTGATACCGACGGCGATGGTATTGCCGACAAAGACGACCAATGCCCTCAGGACAAAGGCGCCGCAGCGCTCAACGGCTGCCCCGACGATGATAACGACGGCATTGCCAACCGCTTTGATGATTGCCCCAGCGAGGCCGGTCCGGTTTCCAATAAAGGCTGCCCGATCAAAGATAGCGACGGCGACGGCATTGCCGATGACATGGACGCTTGCCCCACTGAAGCCGGCAACGCTACTGCGAAAGGTTGTCCCGACCGTGACAATGACGGCGTAGCCGACACCGATGACCGCTGTCCCGATACATACGGTAAATTTGCCGGCTGCCCTGATTCTGACGGCGACGGCCTGATCGACCCCGAAGATACCTGTCCCCAATTGGCAGGCCCTGTCAGTAACAAAGGTTGCCCGGAAGTAAAAAAGGAGGACCAGGAATTGCTTATCACAGCTATGCGCTCTGTACAGTTTGAAACCGGCAAAACAACCCTGAAAAGCGAATCGTATAAAATTCTCGACCAGGTAGTAGACGTGATGAACCGCTATGCCGGCTATAGTCTTTCCATTGCAGGACACACCGACAATGTTGGCGATGGTAAAGCCAACTTAAAATTGTCAGATGGCCGAGCTAAAGCCTGCTACGACTACATAGTATCGAAAGGCATCGACGCCAAACGCATGACTTACAAAGGATACGGCGAAGACCAACCCATCGCGAGCAATAAAACGTCAAATGGCAGAAGCCTGAACCGCCGCGTAGAGTTTAATTTGTATGTGAAGTGATTTTGAGGTGACAAGGTGACGACGGGGAAGTAGCCTGGTTGGTGACAAGGTGACAAGGTGACGACGGGGAAGTAGCCAGGTTGGTGACAAGGTGACAAGGTGACGACTGGGAAATAGACTGGTTGGTGACGGCATAGAATAGAAACATCCAAAGCCGTCACCCCCTAAGACGTTCCCGGGCCGTCACCAACCGGGCATTCCCCCCAGCCGTCACCCTGTCACCTTGTCACCTCAACAATCAACTCCGGAAAAAACAATTGAAACTCTTCCTCCAAAGCCGGCAAATGCGCCAACAGGCTGTCTACTGCCCTATCAAACAACTCCGGCTTGCTGGCCCGGCGTTTTATGCGGTGAAAAGCCTCCTCCAATCCTTCCAAATTCGTATAGCGCATCAACCAGTCGTCGGCGATCATCAACTCAAGCCGGTGCTGAAATGACTCGGGCAATAGCGCGGCATGCGATTCCAATACCGCATACATGCTGCGGGTAAAGTCCCGTAATTCCTGATCGGTATACTTTTCCCAATGCAGCGACAGCACATAGTCGTAATACACATCCACCAAAACAGACGCATATTTGCTGTGTCGCTCGCGCAAACGCCGAACGCCCTGCAGCACTACCGGATGCTGATCGGTAAATGTATCTATAGCCCGGTGTACCCTGATCCCTTCTTGTACGTCGGCCGGGTACGCATAGATCGCGTTGCCTTTGATAAAATCGGCGATATAATTGCCGACTATCCAGCTATCGTTGTGTTGAACCAGCAAAAAATGGGCTAGGAAATTCATGTTTATATATTCATTTTTAAACCAGGCTCTTTTCAAAACAAATTAAGCGCTATCTTTGCGCCTCTTTTTAAACACAACACAACACCATGGGTTTGAAGTGCGGTATTGTAGGACTGCCAAATGTAGGTAAATCTACGTTGTTTAACGCGCTGACCTCGGCTAAAGCCCT
>JAEUUQ010000048.1 GCA_016787505.1 Saprospiraceae bacterium
ACGATATTTTTTTGGCGCGATTTGACGCGAATGGCTTGCTGTTGTGGGAAAGGGAAATAGACCTTGGCAATTTCGAAGCGGGCTACAAATTAGCCTTGACCCCCGAAGGCGACCTGGCTATCGCCGTGTTGTCTTATAACGCCGATCACCCCACCGGCTTCATCCAACTCGTCAAAGCGGACCCCGACGGGAATATGCTGTGGTCGCAGGACTACGCAATCGGTGAATCCGTTTACCCCACCGATATCGAAGTGGATGCTGCCGGCAACTGGCTGGTATTGGCCAACTATCAGCAGGCGCCTGGCGGCACTTTTAATATCAAGCTGCTTATCACTTACCCCAATGGTCAATTATTCTCGCAAACCGAATATGGCGGCCTGGGCGACGACGCCGCTGAAGACTTGCTCCTGTTACCCAATGGTTTGCTGATAGCAGGCAGCTCCGTCAACCCCGATTTTTCGATTTTGGGCAATGCCATGCTCATCCGCACCGATTCCCTGGCTCGCTTGTACACTGCCTCCCTCAGCGGCCAGGTTTACCGCGATCAAAATGCCGATTGCATGGCCGGCCCCGGCGAACCCATGTTGTCGGCCGGCATTATCGTTAAAGCTGAGCCGCAGCAGGGGGGGCCGGCAGCCTACACAGTCACTGATATAGATGGCCATTACAACCTGTTCCTCGATACAGGCCTTTATCTGATCAGCGTATTGCCTCCCAATAACCTTTGGCAAACCTGCGCCAACGACATAGCCATCTACCTGCCCGAACACGACGACAGCCTGACGGTGGATTTCGGTTTGCAGGCCGTCGTCGATTGCCCGGTTTGGGAGGTAGAAGCGGTAACGCCTTTCCTGCGCCGCTGTTTCGACAACAACTATGCCATCAGGTACTGCAATACCGGCACTGTCGCTTCCGACGGCGCGGTACAGGTCGTACTCGACCCCTATTTCAGCTACCTGGGCAGCAGTCTGCCCCTCACTGCCCAATCGGGCGATACCCTGTTGTTCGCCTTCGACTCGCTCGATGTGTTCGAATGCCGGCAGATGACCCTGCAAATACACCTCGATTGCGACAGCACTATGCTGGGCCAAACCCACTGCCTCGAAACCCGCATTTTGCCCGATACCGTGTGTACGCCGCCGCCCGCAGCGTGGGACGGCGCCGACCTCCAGATGTCGGGGGTTTGCCTGGGCGACTCCGTAGTGGTAGCCATCAGCAATACCGGCGCCGGCGATATGTCGGTGGCCAGTCAATATTTGGTCATTGAAGACCAGATCATGCTGCGCACCGGCGAAATCCAGTTGCTCAGCGGCCAGGATACCACCCTCGTCTTTTACCCCGAAGGCGCTACCCTGATCGTACTGGTTGACCAAACCCCCAACCACCCCGACGACGAGCCGGCCATCGCGGTGATAGAAGGCTGCGGCGCGCCGCCGTTTTCTACGGGTTTTGCCCTGCAATTCCCCTACGACGACTCCTCGCCCAATTTCGATATCGAATGCCGTCAAAATATCGGCTCCTACGACCCAAACGCCAAAAGCGCGCTCCCTCAAGGTTACGGCGAAGACCGCCGGATCGCCACCGGCACAACCATCGACTACCTCATCCAATTCCAAAACGTGGGTACCGACACGGCCTTCCGGGTGGTGATCAGGGATACCCTGTCGCCCTGGCTCGACCCCGAAACCCTGCGAATGGGCGTTGCCAGCCACGACTACACCTGGAAAATCGTCAACAACAACACCCTCAAGATTGTATTCGACCCCATTGCCCTGCCCGACAGCAGCGTCAACCAGGCGGGGTCTAACGGCTTTGTAAAATTTAGCGTCAAGCTAAAAGAAAACACACCCATCGACGCGACGATAAATAACCGCGCGGGTATTTATTTCGACTTCAATTCGCCGGTGATCACCAATACCGTAAGCCATACGGTAGGCATCGAATGGCTGGTAACTACGGCTGAAGAACCGGCACATACGGCGGGGCGCGCCGGCTTGCGCATTTACCCCAATCCTATGCACGAAATCGCGCAGATAGGCTGGAGCGAAGGGGCTGTTACTTCCGGAGAATTGCGCCTGTTCGACCTCAACGGCCGTTGCCGCTGGCGCCGCAATGACGTTGCCCTACCCTATTCTTTCGCCAACCCCGGCCTGTCGCCGGGTTATTACATCATGGTATTATACCGACACAATCGGCCGGTAGCGGGCAGCGCTTTGCTCGTCCGGTAAAAAATGCAGTTGAATTATGAAAAAACTACAGCGCTACACGTGGCTATCGGTTTGGCTATCATGCTTTTTTATTTCCATAAAAGGGAATAGCCAGGTTGTATTTACAAATACACAACCCAATCCGGGCCTGACTTATGACTCCGCGCCCATTATCGACTGCTGGCTGTTTAGCGACGAGGGATACTCCTCCTTTACATACAATACCGGCATTCTCGAATCTCCATTTAATTTTTGCGGCACCGTAGAAAACCCGCAATGGCTGGCGTTTACTGCCAGAGATATATCAGCTATACAAATAAGAATCACCACGAGTTTTTGCTCAAACCCCAATGGACTGCAAGCGGGTATTTATGAAGCGACAATCTGCCATCCGTTATTTGGTATGATTCCTAAGGGGAATTGTGTGGATGCTTCGGGCAACTCGGCTGATTTTTATGGGTATGACTTAACTCCCAACAAGGTCTATTACATCTTTATCGACGGCTACGACGGAAGCATTTGTGATTATCACCTGGAAGTGATCCAGACCACACCCGCCCCGCCCGGCCAGCCCTATATCAACGGGCCGGGTCAAGTATTTGGCGGCCAGACCTATCAATACCAGTTGGTGTTGCCTGATAATTTTAATTTTGTAAATACCTGCAATAACACGATTTACCTCGACACAACGCTGTGCCCACTGGCTCAACCCTGCGAAGGGCCTCCTTTTCCGGTTTGGACTGCGCCGCCGGGTTCGAGTGTCAGCGTGAGCCCCAATGGGTTATTCGCCACCGTCAACTTCGGCGCCGAATCGGGTTTAATTACCGTCGACTACCTGTGTCTGCACCTGGAAATGTGGGTCGACGTAGACCCTGTGTTTCTGAACTGCGATCCTGTTTTTTCACCGGCCAACACTTGCGAAGAGGCGCCCATTGTTTGCTCCCAAGACATCTGGTGCGGTAATAATGCCGGCGCGCCGCCGGCGCTTGCCGGCAACCTGCCGCAGATCATCAATTGCTCCATAGACAGAACCCAATGGCTCCTATTTGCGCCTTGCGAAAGCACAGTAACCGTTGACGTCACTGTAGCGCAATGCAACAATGCTATGGGGCTCTCGTTTGCAGTGTTATCGACTGACGACTGCCAGCAATTCAGCCTGGTAAATGCCTGCCAATCTGTTTCAAACAATAGCACACAAACCCTGACTTTCAGCAATTTGATTCCCGGCGAAATGTACTACCTCTACATAGCCGGCAATAGCGGCGATGCCTGCGATTATGCAATTGAGTTTGTAAGCGGCGTCAGCTTTGAGACTCCGGTGGCGACTGTTACCGAAGTCACACCGGGGTATATTGACGGCCCTTCGTCGGTTTGCCTGGGAGAGACGGCTACCTATACGCTGGTGCTGCCAGTAACGGAATTCAGTGTGACAGTCGGCTCGGGCGGCTGCGCCCTGCCCGCTGAAGTTTGCAATAGCAGCGGCGACACCATCACTTTTGACATTGTGTGGCACGCCCCGCCCGGCGCTATTTTCGTGAGCGACAGCGTAAATGTGCTGACGGTAGACATTATGTTTAACGACACTATAGACGGGTTTGTCTGGGTAGAACTTGTGCCCAATATTATACCCGGAACCACTCCACCCAATAGCTCAGGTTGCAATTGCATAACGGCTGCGGGACCGCTAAGTCCTATCTCACCCACACCCGTAGATGTGATGTATAACATTGATAATCAATATATTTTTCTCGACTGCAACGATCCTTTTTTCGAAATATGCGGCGTCACGTATTTTTTCACCGGCTCGGATGTGATCACCTGCCAGGTGTATTGCGGCTTTGAAATTTATCACATTTTTTACGACGATACGCCTATTCCCAACTTCCTTGGCGTTTTTGAAATTTGCACAGGAGAATGCGTGGAGGTACTGGGACAGAATTACTGCTCTTCCGGCTCATTCAATATTATCACCTTTGATGGCAACTGCCTGATAAACAATATCTTTCAAGTAGTCGTCGTACCCCCACAGGTCAACAATCTGGGTACTGTCACCTTGTGTCCCGGCGATTGCTTCAGCTTTGCGGGCTCAGACTACTGCCAGGCGGGCAACTACGACATTCCCGGCATTGACCCGGCCACCGGTTGCCCCAATTCGACCATCTTTACCGTCGTGGTCAACCCGCCCAATGCCGACGTCGACCTCGGCACTTTCGAGTTGTGCGAAGGTCAATGCGTAGATGTACTCGGTCAAAACTATTGTGCATCAGGCACTTATTCCGTCACTACTTACGACGCCTTCGGCTGTCCGATTAATAATATTTTTCAAATAATAATTTCCCCCACGCAGGTCAACGACCTGGGCGCCTTCACCCTCTGCCCGGGCGACTGCTTCAGCTTCGCCGGCCTCGACTATTGCCAGGCCGGCAGCTACGACATTCCAGGCGTTGATCCGGCCACCGGCTGCCCCAATTCGACCATTTTCACCATCCTAATCGAACAACCTCAGCAAATAGACGTATCACTTCCCGTACCCAACTGCAATCCCGTGACGGGCAACTACGCCGTCAGCTTTTACATGAGCGGCACACCGCCGTTTTTCGTGAACGGAGTGATGACAAACAATAACTACTACCTCTCTACCCCCATTTCCAGCGGGGAGGCCTACTACTTTCAGATTTACGACAGCAGTCCCTGCAATGCCCTTACGCCGGTGCTGCTGGCGGGAACCTTCCACTGCGGCCCCTTATGCTTGTCGCAAACCGGCCCCATGAACGCGGGGTTGCTGAAAACTTGCGCCGACCAAATCGCCATGGCCACGCCTGTCAGCAACTACACCGTAGCGCCAGGCGACACCTTTGAATACGTATTGCACACCGCCGCCGATACCACACTCGGCGACATACTACTGCGCAGCCCGACCGGCCATTTCTCCTTTGACGACAACGTGTTGGACACCGGGCAGACCTACTACCTTTCCCTTATCATCGGCCCTCCCGGCCCTGATGGCGGCGTAGATACGGCAAGCCCCTGTCTTAAAGTAGCCAAAGGCCAGCCGTTGGTATTCAAAGCGCTACCACAACCTGTCATCGACATCACAGAGCCCACTTGTTATGGCCGGCAGGATGGCGCTATTCAGCTTAGCGATATCACCTTGCCTTATACCCTTCAAATCAATAACCAAACCACTCAAGAAGAAGCGCTGTCGCAACTCAGCGCCGGCGACTACCACCTGGCCCTGACCGACGAAAACGGCTGCCAGTTCGACACCCTGATTCTCATCGGCCAGCCGGCCTTGGTAATTGTAGACATCGGCGAAGACCGCTTTATTTCCGTCGGGGAAAGTGTAAGCTTGCAAGCCGTTTCCACCATCTCACCCGTCACCGCCGTATGGAACAGCAACAGCGGAGAAAAATGGGAAGAAACCTTGCAAATAGAAGTGCGGCCTATGCAAACAACGGTGTATACCCTGCTTATCGCCGACGAAAACGGATGTGAAGCAACCGATGCCCTTACTATTCAGGTAAAAAATGAAGTAGGTATTTACGTCCCCAATGCATTTTCACCCAACAACGACGGGATAAACGACGGTTTCACCCTTTTCGGGAAAGCCGAACAAATCGATAAAATCGTAGAACTGCTCATCTTCGACCGCTGGGGCGAGCTGGTGTTCCACAAACAACACTTTGCCCCCAATGACGAATTGCTGGGATGGGATGGCAATACGCGGGGAAAGGCCCAATCACAGGGTGTCTACGTGTACCACGCCACCGTCGAGCTAGCCGGCGGTCGGCAATTGAAGCTGCAAGGCGAGGTGGGGTTGGTGAGGTAGGTTGTGGGTTGTCCGTTATCGGTTTCTCTGTTATCGGTTCACTGTTAAGTAGTACTAGTAAAGTTAATGAACAGATAACTGACAACCGATAACCGACAACCAAAAAAAAACCGTACCTTTGCGGCCTCAATTTTGAAGCTGATATGCAGAACATTAGAAACATTGCGATAATCGCACACGTTGACCACGGCAAAACCACATTAGTAGACAAAATGCTGATGGCCGGTCGCCTGTTCAAAGACCACGAAAAAC
>JAEUUQ010000466.1 GCA_016787505.1 Saprospiraceae bacterium
TAATGTCCATGGGAATTTCATTCTTGTTCAATTTTTTGTTTTCACTAGGCCGGGCATTAAAATATTGCCTATTAAAACGCTCGGCTTTGGCGATTAGTATAACTGCTGACTTTGAACTTTCATTCTCGCTTTGCAATTAACCAACCTGGGAATTAGGGTTTTTTACATTCATGTGCCTTTTTGTAAAATGAATTTTGGCACAATTTTTTTAAAAAAGAATTTTCAGTTTCTGTCACAAAGCTATTGCTTATATGCTTCAAATGCAATGATTATTAACGACATAGCATGCAAGCATGTTCTTAACAATGTATTATCTCGTTTAATAGGAAAATTTAAATGTGGGTTATTATACAATATTAATGGTGTTAGCAAAACGCTTTCTGGAATTATTCTAAATATTATTGTCCTTTAAAGGAATATTATATGGCAATTTCAAGTTACTAACATCACCGCTCAAAATGTGTTAAAATTTTGCTAAACTTTTCAACAATTGAAAAAAACGCCATTCTAACAATACCTACTCTGCTCCAAGTAAACCCATAATTTCTCCTTTTTCTTCTTGCGTATTGACGTTTTTTAGCGCTTCAGGAAGGCTACAATCGATTAATCGTATGTCGCTATTTATTAATATTTTACGTGGACAAGAATACCCTTGCGCTAAAAACTGCAGTGCCAAAAGATAGCTTTTCGGCTCCCAAATAGTGATCAAGGGCTCGGGCCAGCCTTCCTCGCCAGGCTGGCGGAAAGCGGTAGCTATTTTTGAAACATCACGGGCACGTATAAGCTGTGACAAAGCATCGCTGTTCAATAGCGGGAGGTCGCAGGCTGCAACTAACCAGGCGGCATCAGGGTTATGCCGGAATGCGGTGAGTATTGCGCCCAGTGGGCCTAACCCCAGAAAGGTATCGGCCAATATCGGATAAGGCTGCTCCGATTCTATTTGGGCAGCCTGATCGGGGCGGCACGACACAAAGACTTTTTCGCAGTGGGGCTGCAGCAAATCCGCAACGTGTTCGCGCTGTGTTTTCTGATGGTACACCATTGCGCCCTTGTCTTCTCCCATCCGCTGGCTTTTTCCACCCGCCAGTACTAATCCGTATATCGGCGGGGTCATTTGCCGCCACTTTTTCTGGAGTTCGGAAGCGATCAATTGCGTATCCGATATTTGCAGGATCGGTATGTGTTGCACCTGCCCACCCAAGTGGGCCTGTAAAAATGGATAAATTTCTTGTCCGCTTTCTGTGAGCAGGATTATGTCAACCTGGGTAAGCCTATCCAGCTTTTTCTGCAGCGATTGTTCCTTTTTGGGGTCAATAATTACTATTTGCCGGGTTGCCGGGAAATGGTTGCCGTTGACAAGTACTATGTCGCAAACGTTCATCAGCATACGCCGCTGGTAGCCATTGGGCGGATGGCCGTAATCAAACCGGGCGTGCTCAATTTTGTCGGTATAGTGTAATGCAGCTCCTTTTGAAATAATATTGTTTTCTGTATCGGCCCTATTCTGGTTTTCCTTGTGATCGGCGTCTACATATGCTACCCAACAGCTGGCAGCAAGCTCTGCAACCAGGGATGCTGCCAAACCATTAATCGTATCACAAGGTGCGCCGATGATTGCCCACTCCAGCCTGCCAAACTCGCCCAGCCTATCAGACCGTCGTAGATTGACGTGTTTTTGGTGGTTACCTTTCATATATAATTTAAATATAATATAAAAAAAGAAGCCCGGGCCAACAGATTGGAGCCGGGCTTAGAGTGCTATACGTTTGAGTAATTATTTGAGAACCTGCGCACTCAAATAATCTTACTGAGTAATTTGCATTGTTGCTGCGATTTGTTGATACACGCCTGCTTTGAGTTTTTGGGCTACTTCGCCAAAAGCCCGTACGGTAATCTCGATATCTTCCTTAGTGTGGTCGGCAGTAGGAATGAGGCGGAGTAACATCATGCCTTTAGGAATTACCGGGTATACCACAATTGAGCAGAAGATATCGTAATTATCGCGCAAGTCTTTTACAAGAGTAACGGCTTCTTCAACCGAACCGTGCATAAATACCGGAGTCACACAAGTATTAGACAAGCCCAGGTCGAAGCCGATATCGCGCAAGCCCTGTTTCAGCATATTTACATTTTCCCAAAGTTTGGCTTTAAGTTCGGGGTGGGTGCGCAGCAATTCAAGCCTTTTGATATTGCCAATCACGATAGGCATTGGAAGTGATTTGGCAAAAATCTGGGAGCGGGTATTATAGCGAAGGTACTCCAGTATATCGCGGTCGCCTGCCACAAATGCGCCGATGCTGGCCATTGATTTGGCGAAAGTGCTAAAATAGAGGTCGATACCATCCTGGCAGCCTTGTTCTTCACCGGCGCCGGCGCCTGTTGCGCCCAGCGTGCCGAATCCGTGTGCATCGTCAACCAGCAGACGGAAATTGTAGTGTTTTTTCATGTCGACGATCTCCTTCAGGATGCCTTGTTCGCCACGCATGCCAAATACGCCTTCAGTGATAACCAGGATACCGCCTCCGCTTTTTTCTGCATAGGCGGTAGCTTTTTCAATTTGTTTGGTAAAGCTCTCGATGTTATTGTGTTCAAAAGGCATACGTTCGCCGATGTGCATCCTGACACCGTCATAGATGCAGGCGTGGTTGTCTTTGTCGTATACCACCACATCGCGGCGATCAAGCAGGGCATCGATTACCGACATGATGCCTTGGTAGCCATAGTTGAGCAACATGGCGTCTTCCTTCATCACGAATGCGGCCAGGTCGCGTTCCAATTGCTCGTGAAAGTTGGTTTCGCCCGACATCATTCGCGCGCCCATGGGGTATGCTAGCCCCCAGTTAGCCGCAGCTTCTGCGTCGGCATTTCTCACTTCGGGGTGGTTGGCCAGCCCCAGGTAGTTATTGATGCTCCAAATGATTTTCTCCTTTCCCTGGAAAATCATGCGGTTACCCAATTCTCCCTCTAGCTTTGGGAAAGTATAATACCCGTGAGCCATTGCAGCGTATTTGCCCAGCGGGCCTCTATTCCCTGATAACTTTTCAAACAGGTCCATATTTTGTTGCTATTTAAATGTACTACTGAAAACAAGGAAGCGGTTTCATTTCGCTATTATGGGACAAAGATAACAACTTCGTTTCTAAATTAGTCAATTTCCAGGGGTCCGTCGCCTGCTTCGTCTTCAATCCATTGTTGTTGTTCGCAATATTCGCTGAGTTCGCCCCGGATAAAATGCTGCACATCCTTTTTTATCGAATCGGGATACAAGAGGTGCAAGTTGGGGCCGGCATCCAGGCTAAAGTAAAGCGGATGTTTTGTTGTTTCCCTGAATTTTTTGATAGCTTCAATTGCTTTAAGCGTATTGGGTTTGATCAGCACATAGGGTGGTTCTGATACCATCATCAGGGCATGCAGGGTGAGTGCTTCTGCTTCTGCCATAGCGCCGAAGGCATCAACTTCGCCTGTTTTGAGTACATGCAATAGATTATTGAGTCTTTGCCTGGCTTGCGCGTATCGATTTTCTGCATAAATATTTCCCTCCATAAGCTGGTGTCCGGCACGACTCGACACGCTTTTTTCCTTCTTGCTGATGATCAGAATGTCATCGTGGTAAGTAAAAAATACCGGGTTA
>JAEUUQ010000476.1 GCA_016787505.1 Saprospiraceae bacterium
CAATATCATATTGTGGGCATGTGCATGGTTTGACGGCTTGCGGTATACTACTTAGGGACGTGTCGAAATAGTCAAGCAGCGGGTTTATATTTATACAAACGCAGGTGAGGCGCACAGCCTCACTTGCCGTTTTGCTCTTTGCTATAGGCTGGCTTCTTTTTTTTATTTAAAAAATCATCATACAAATCCAGTAATCCATTTTCACTTTCTACTACATCGGCCAGATAAATTACAAATTTATATTTAGCTGATTCATTTGTACTTTCCATATTGTCATATAGATAATTCAACAACCTTTCCGTTTTCATTTTAACAGCCTCACTTAGGAATTCAATTTCTGAAAGACTTGATATTACCTCATAGTCAATCAATTCAGCTTTGTTAGAAATGAAAAATCTAATTCCGATGTTCTTAAGTTCAGCAATTTGAAAGCCCCTGGATTTTTCAATAATTTGCCTTAATGATATTTTATCATTGTTAATGTGCATAGCAATAGAATCCATTGTCTCTTTGTGCCTTTGCACTATTCTATTCATGTCAGTTTTATTTAATTTAATTTCTTCTTCAATTGCAAAAATGGCTTTATTGATAAATATTTCATTATTTCTGTTTTCATTCCAATTGTTAATTGATAAGGCTATCAGTATCCCAATTATCACAATCACTATCTCCCTAAAAAAGGAAATGACATCCTGCTTTTTCACTTTCATTTAAGTTTTATTTTGCTTGCCTACAACTACTGTTTCCCGCATTACCCCAAGTCGCGATTGCACATCACTAAGCGCAATTATACTTCGCGCCGCCAAGTTTTGGGCATGACCTAAGCTCGGGCGCGAACCCCGCCAAAAGCGGGGCGCAAAGCCGGAAAAGTTATGCTCATAACTTGATGGCGTGCGGTATAACTTCAGTTTAGGTATATTCGCTTGTCTGCGAAGGTCTGGAATTATTTCGACAAAGTCAATATGGCAGCGAACTGACTCAGGGGGTGACGGCCATGAACTGACTCGGGTGGTGACGAGGTAACGACGAGGGAGCGCCCCTGTTGGTGACGGCTCGTGACCACCACTTGGGTACCATCAGCGGAGTACCTGAGCCGTAACCTGCCAATTCGACTGTGCGACTCGACTGTGCGACCCCATCACTTCAGGCGGTGATCTCAAATCACCTCCTGAACTACCGGTGCAAGGCATTGCTTGCCCTGCGCTCCATAGCGTAGGGTTTTATACCCTGCGATATGGAGCATCCTCGGTTTGCCCCGATCATCCGGGCAGGCATCGACCAACCCGGTATGCTCCTTTGCGATGGGTATAAAACCGCATCGCTACGGAGCACAGAGATTTGACCGTGCGACTCTGCGACTTTGCCGGTCGTTGAGCGGAGTCGAAACGACCGATCTCCGACAGGCAACTGTGCGACTTTGCGACGTCCGTTATGTTTCTTATATGTTACCTCATAGTTAAAGCGAGCAATAAATTTGTATTGCTCGCTCTATCTATGTGTTTTTACATATTTAAAGCGTGCAACCTGGCGAACGAGGTCATCTTCCCGAGGCACGAGGGAAGGTGACCTCTCGTGCCGGGGAACAAAGCGCAGACAGCGAACAAGGAGATTACGAACTTTCTCGTACTTCGAAAGATGTCACCTCCTCGCGGCTCCCTCCTCTCCCGCAGTGGCGCCTTCCCTTAGTGGTACTTCGTGTCTTTGTGGTGAAAACCGCGGCCCAATTCAATAGCCCACAACCGCCGTTGCATAAATCCCTGCCCTCCCAATCAATAAACCAGGTCAATCTGACGTTGTTTCTACATCAAAAAATTACGCCAAACACAACACAAGTTATCCCATGTTTAAATACTACGTCTTAATCGCGCTGGGGATAGGATTGGCTGCTGCCGCACAGGCACAGGACAGCGACAAGATCGCCCGCAAACTCGAAAAACAACGCGAAGAAAATTGGCCGCCGGAACGCATACACGGTCGTACGACGCTGGGCTATGCCCTGCAGCAGACGTTTAAGCGCCATTCGGAATACTGCGGCTTCGGACTTAGCAACAACAAACGCGACTATGTGCCCGCTGATATCAACCGCTTCCTGGGCAAGCGCCACCTGCGCACACGCGTGGAAATCGCCGATATCAGGGGCGGCGGATTGCTGTACTACGTCTTCCAGGACAAAGAGCGCGGTCTTTCTTTCGACCAGATCGCCTATTCCCCTTCGAAAATACTGCGCATCAACAGCGTGCCCGGCCAGTTTGTGGTGAACCCCGATGAAAACTTCGACGCTTTTATCCTCACCAAAAACTGCAGCGGCTACCTCAAAGCCGCCCTCGACGCCGGCATCGAACCGCCCTACGTGGCATTCAAAAAAGCGCTGGAGACCGACGAACGCCGCGAATCCAACGTGGTGGCGCTTTCGGGGGCTTTCCTGTCGCCGCTCAAGCCGATCATCGACGCGGGTAATGCCCAGACTACCGAAGCCCTGATGCAGCTCTGGAAATTTTATACCGACAACCCGGCATACGTCAACAACGCTTACTACCTGCGCGAATTCGAAGGCGTGATGATCAAACACGTGTCGCAGGCGCAGGATAACTTCAAAATCGACGCCGAACTGGGCATCAACCTCAACGGACTGCTGCCCGCCCGGCTGAAAACGAGTTTCGGCATCGGAAAAACTACGTCGAGCGTGTTTTCTGGTACCGACTGGCAGACGATTGTCTTCGCCGATTTTGAGGGGGCTTACGCCAAAGAAAAACTCTTTGCTCCCCTACCCTCTCCGGCCGCCATCAGCGCCTATTTTGCCCAATTAAAACCCATCTGCGAAAAGTCGCGCGACTACCCGCTGATGACCGAAGGGCTCGAGTACAAGCATTTTCTCACGGTGGCGGGCATCCCCGATTTTATGACTTCCAATTTCTGGGAGATTGAGCAGGTCGGCAACGGGGTATACGACGGCCGGCCCAGCCTTATCGCCGAGCCCTACCGCAACGAAACCGACGGCAGCTTTGGTTGCCGGTTTACGGTGAGCGGCAAACCGCTGTCTTCAAACTTCTCGGGCCCCCTCACCGAACGCCCCGGCAAATTGCTTGCTTCTTATGTGATACGCAGCCGCATGCCCGTGGGCGGTGAGTATATCCGCCTGATTATCAACGAAGAAATACAAACCAGCGCACACCCCATCGCTTCGCTGGCGGGCGGCGAGTTTGACCTTACCAAAAAGGAAGACCGGAAATTTGCGTTTCAGTGGACTTGTGATATTGAAGTCGAAGATAGCGAAAACCCCATCGATTTTAATGCGTTGCCCTACATTGACAACCTGGTGGTGCGCCGCAGCGACAAAACGCTGAATGTGCGGCTGGCAAAAATACAACCCGATCCCCACCGCCGCCATTTTCACCTCACCCTCGAAACCGTGGATACCTACCCCCTCGACCAAATCGACGACCACAATATGACAACCTACAATTTGTCGATGGATGTACACCTGCTCAGCCAAAGAGCCGGTACGCACTCGATACGGCCGGTACGCGGTACGCTGGCGTTTCCCACAATTAAATCTGTGGAAGCTATGCCGGCGATGACGCCTACAGGATCAGCGCCGGCGCAGTCGGACGGCGGGTAGGGCGGGACTGTACGACTGTACGACTGTACGACTGTACGACTGTACGACTGTACGACTGTACGACTGTACGACTGTACGACTGTACGACTGTACGACTGTACGACTGTACGACTGTACGACTGTACGACTG
>JAEUUQ010000488.1 GCA_016787505.1 Saprospiraceae bacterium
TGACAGCGTGCGGTACAACTCGCTATTACTGCTTCACCAGCGAAGCATAATCCAAAAAGTAAATAACTTTTAGCGACAGGCTGTTGCGCTGCGGCAATCCGGCCAGGCCGTCGAGGTTGCGGAAATAGTCTTCGACAACAGCCTCGTTGAAGTCGGTGATATTGTTTTTCCAGATCAGGAATATATCGCTGCCCGGGGCAAAACGCCAGCGGAATATCATATCGATATTAAAGGCGTTGTAGTTGCCGTTGCGGTTGCCGGCGTAGTTGGTATCGCCCAGTCCGCCGTCGTCGAGCAGGAGGTAGTATTTGTTGTATTCCACTTTCGACCAGTAGTGGCGCATGCGGAACGTGAGGGCTATATTTTTACTAAACGTATACGACGCATTCAGGATATTCTCCACCGTGATATTATCGCGGCGGCCGAAAATAACCTGCTCAGTAGGGGTTAGCTCGCCGGTTTCGGGATTGAGGATATCCACGGTTTGTTTATCGGCAAAACCGAGGTCGTTGACGAAATTGTAGGCGCCGACCGACAGGCGGAAATTGAGTTTGTCATTCACGCGGTAGCGAGGCGATACCGTCCAATTCCAGCGGTGGCGGCCAAATCCGCTCCAGGTGCGGTAATTGGTATTGACCGATAACTGGATCTTTTTGCGGCTGTCGGTATTGATATTGAAGCCGTAATTGTTGTTAGCCGGCGTCCTAAAATACCGTCCTTCGGTGCGGGGCTCGAAATAATCGTAGCCGTTAAAGGGTTCGTGGTACGTGAAGAAGTTGAAATTCCAGAAATTTTTGGTTTGAACCCATCCCCAGGCATTGGCGCCATACAGCGTAAACACATTGGGCGCATAAAGCCGGCTGTACATATTCCAAAAACCGATACCGGCGCTGTTGAATTTCCAGAAGGGCTTGAACTGGTTATATTCTACCCAGCCCTCTGCCGCGCGTTCGTTGTTGTTGTACAAAAAGCCCAGGTCATTGGGGTTGTAGGTATCGCTTTCTTCGGTGTAGTGGATACCGAAAAACAGGTTGCCGCTGGTTTTCCTCAGTCCGAGTCCGGCCGAATGGCCCAAATCGGTTTCACCGGGAGAATACAATTGGCTCAATATGCCTCTACCCTCCAAGGCGTAGGTGTTAGATTTATTTCGGAGGTTGAAGACAGTACCTGTTACATTTGCGTCATAGTCGCTGCCATTGCGGATTACGGTCGTGTTGATAAGCGAAGCATAGGAGTTGTGCGGCAGGTTTTGATCGAGCACCAGCACATTAAAATTGGTGAGCGGGTTGGTTTCCACTTCGCGCACATCGCCTTCGGCGTTGCGTATGCGGGCATGGCTGCGGCCTGAAGTAGCGTTGAAAAACCCGACGCCCAGTCCGCTTTTGGTGCGGCCGGAAATCTTGGTCGCATTGTAAAGCTGTGCTTGTTGCGGGTTTTCGATGACCTCTTCGCCATCCTGGAGTTGGTCGTACACATCCCAATAATGCAGGGGCGTACCGCCTACGCGTCGGGAGTAGAACAGGCCTCCTTTGTTAAATAGTTCGGTGCCTTCGGTAAAAAACTGCCGGTTTTCATCAAAACGCACTTCAAAAGGAGATAGGTTGAGCACCTGGTTGTCCGATTGGGCTTCGCCGAAATCGGGGATGAGCGTCATATCGAGGGTAAAAGCGTCGTTGATGCCGTATTTGATATCCATACCGCCGTTGATAGATCGGCTGGTACTGTTTTGAGGGCTGGCATTTTTATCGCGAAAATGTTGGCCGTACACGGCGACAAAAGGGGTTGCCTGCAGTCGCAGGGGCGAGCGAATATCGCGAATGCCGGTGAGCATGCCGCCCTGGTTGAGAAAGCCGGCCTGTTGGGGGTTCACATTACTCCAGTAGCTGCGTTGCTGGTAACGTTGAATGAGCCGGCCAAAATTAATGCGCCATTCCTGTTCGGAAGCTTTGGGAAAACGCAGGGCGGCGTAGGGGATACGCATCTCCACAATCCAGCCGTCTTCTACAATGCTGGTGTGGCTTTCCCACACGGCATCCCAATTGGCATCTTCGCCGCGCACAATATTCCAGCCACCGTCGCTGTTTTGAAGGGGAGTGATTTTGGCGTCCATTTGTACGCCGCCGGGTGTTATGAGAAACATCAGGCCGTTGTTGCCATCGCGATAGGCGTCGATAAACACGGCAAACCAGTCGGTATTGGCAATGCGGTCGCGCTGGGAGAGCTCGCGCAGTATACTATCGGGTCGGGTATCGTAGAGGCGGGCGCCGAAATAGATACCGTTGTCGTCGTAGAGTATGCGCACTTCCGTTTCGTGGCTGGGCGTGGCGCCCGGTACAGGCTCGGCTTGCACAAATTCGTTTGCCAAAGGGGCGGTGGCCCATTCGGCTTCATTTAACACACCATCCAGTTGAATCTTTGATTTGATGCGCAGGGCATCTACTGACTTGATTCCTTCCGGGGGTTCGTGGTGGGCGTAAACGACGGCACACATCAACCCCATGACTAAGGCCAGTAATAGTTTTTTCATTGTCGGGTGAATAAGTTAATAAAAAATTCAGGCGTTCAAAAAAAAGACAAAATTAAATAAGAACTGTTGCATGCAAGCAAGGCATTTTGGATGGATATTCGCATACCTGTGCGGAAATTTGTAACTTGCCCCCTTGTGGGGTAAAGTAGACCGATGCATATAACGTGAAGAACCTAATACCACATTTCATACAAGATCGCGTTTTAGAGGGACTTTCGCAGGGCAATATGCCTGCGTACACTATGTTTGTCGACCTTTCCGGTTTTACCGCCCTCACTGAAACGCTGATGCGGGAAGGCACTCCCGGCGCCGAACACTTGTCGATCATTCTCAACCAGATTTTCGCTCCTTTAGTCGAACTCGTATACGCAAAAGGCGGTTTCATTCCCTACTTTGCCGGCGATGCCTTTACGGCTATATTCCCCGCCACGGTCCCGCATAGCGGCGCCAAAGAGGCAATACATACCGCCATTGCGGCGCGCCAACTCATCAGCGAGCGGGGCGATACCTTCGGCGATTTCGTGATCGGCATTAAAGTGGGTTTGTCATTCGGCGATGTAGAGTGGGGGATTGTGGGCGCGGGTAACCGCGCTTTTTATTTTCGGGGAGAGGCCATCGACAAGTGCTCGGAATGTCAAGTCAAAGCCCGGCAAGACGAGATTGTGATCGACGATGCGCTCCACGAGCAACTCGACGGCAAGCATTTTCTGCTGGAAGAGATCGACCACGGCTTCTTTAAACTCATAGGCCATGCCAGTCAGCCTACCGTACAAGTAACGCCTGCCGTATTGCCGCCCCTGGACGAGGAGGTAGCGGCAGCCTTTCTGCCTCCTCCCTTGCGCGAGCAAAGCTTTGAAGGCGAATTTCGCATCGTGATTGCCGTATTCATTTCGTTTAACGGTGTGGATAGCCACCAGCAACTCGACAATTTCGCATCGGTGGTATTAGAGCAAATCAACGATTTTTCGGGGTATTTCAAAGAAATCGACTTTGGCGACAAAGGCGGCGTGCTGGTTTGCTTTTTCGGCGCGCCCGTTTCTTTTGAAAATAACGTAGACCGCGCGCTGGAATTTGTGCTTTCGCTCAAAGAAGAGCTAAGCTTATTACAGGAAAACAGCGGACTGGAAGTAAGGGCGGGCATTACCATCGGCACGGCATTTACCGGCATAGTAGGAGGCGAAGAACGCTGTCAGTATGCAGTGGTAGGCAACCGCGTGAACCTGGCGGCCCGCCTGATGACCTTCGCCGATTGGGGGGAGGTACTCGTAGATGGAGAAATACAACGCAACCGCCATTTTCGCTTTCAGCACAAGGGCGATATAAAATACAAAGGCATCAAGGGTAACGTACCCACTTTCAAACTGATAGGCCGCGACTTTGATATGCGCCCTGCGCACCTGGGCCAAATGGTGGGCAGGAATATAGAGATGGACCAGTTGCTCCAATTTGCCACACCGCTCGACGAAGGCAAAAGCGCCGGCATTGCTTATGTGTATGGCGAGGCAGGTATCGGAAAAAGCCGCCTGTCGTTTGAATTGCGCCGCATCTTGCATGAAGAGGGAGACTACGCCTGGTGCCTCTGTCAGGCCGACCAGATTTTGCGCAAGCCTTTTAATCCTTTTGTCTATTTTTTAAAAAACTTTTTCTCGCAATCAGCCGATCATACCCAGGCGGCAAACTGGTCCAATTTCGACCAGGCCTACGACGATTTACTCACTGGAATCGCCTTGTTGGACGGCGTTGAAGCCGAACGCGCTCACCGCGAATTGCTGCGCACCCGCTCGGTGCTGGCTGCTATGGTAGGGCTGGTTTCGCCCGGTTCGCTATGGGATCAACTCGACGCCAAAGGCCGGTACCAAAATGCGATTCAGGCGGTATTAAACCTATGGGGCGCCCTGTCGCTTCAACGTCCGCTGGTCATAGAACTGGAAGACGCCCATTGGCTTGACGATAGTTCGGAAGAACTGCTCACCGAATTTATACGCCAGATGAACCGCTATCCGATCATGTTGCTGGTCACTTCGCGTTATCGCGACGACGGTTCGAAAGTCGTTATTGTCAACCAGGATTTACTCGACGTACTTGGAATCCCCCAACTGGAAGTCAACCTCAACGTATTACAACCGGAAGCTGTAAATACCTTTGCCGCTACCAGGCTGCAGGGGCCTATCAGCGCTACCTTTTTCGATATGCTATTGCGAACAACCAATAGCAATCCATTCTACGTAGAGCAGGTATTGGAATACTTCCTGGAAAGTAATTTAGTGATAAAAGAAGAAGGCAAGTGGACGATGAAAGACAAAAACATCGGCTTGTCGAATTCGATCAACGCGATCCTTACGGCGCGTATCGACCGGCTGTCAACGCTGGTAAAAGAAACCGTCAAAGCGGCGGCCGTCATCGGCAGGGAGTTTGAAGTGCCCGTGTTGACCGAGGTCATGAAAGTGCAGGAAGAATTTATCAAACGCGACAACAATACGCAATCCCTTTTGCGGGAGCAGATCAAGACGGCCGAACGAGGGCAGATATGGCTGGCCATGAATGAATTGCGCTATATTTTCAGGCATTCGCTGCTTCGCGAAGCCGCGTATAGCATGCAATTGCGCGCCCGCCTCCAGCAACTGCACCACCTCATCGCCGAAGCTATCGAACGTCTCTATGCCGATACGATTGAAGAACGTTATGTAGACCTGGCCTTTCACTACGAGCAAGCCGGCGTTTTTGATAAAACTTGCGAGTATTTGCGAAAGGCCGCCGATTATGCGCGCGGTAATTACCAGAACCAACAGGCGCTGGAATATTATGAGCGGCTATTGAAAAAACTGGGCCGCCAGAAGGATGCCGTAGACGAGATAAAAACCAACCTCAAAAAGGGAAAAATACTGGAACTCATCGGGCGCTGGGAAGAATGCAGGCATACCTATGAGCGCGCGTTGCAATTGGCCAAAAAATCGCGCGATGTAGTCATGCTCGGACAAGCCAACAACAGCCTGGGCCGTTTGCTGATGCTCAAAGGCGACTATGCCAAAGCAATGGGCTACCTGCAAACCTCCGCCGGATTGTTCGAATCGGTAGACGATAAATTGGGTACCGCCAAAGTATACGGCAACCTGGGTAATCTCTATTTCCGACAGGGCAATTATGCCGAAGCAAAAGAACACTTCGAGCAAAGCATCGCCATCGGCATGCGAAGCGGCTCTACCGCCGCCGCCCAAATCGTGGCTAATCTGGGACTGACCTACATGAACCAGGGTAATTTTGACGAGGGCATTCGTTGTCAGCAGGCGCAGCTTGCCATTTGTGAGCGCAACAACGACAAACAGGGTATGGCCTCCCTTTTTGTGAATATAGGTATCGTTTATTTTGAAAAAGGCGATTACGACGAGGCCCTTGCCAGCTACGAAAAAGGCTTGCTGCTTAGTGAAGAACTCGGAAACAAGCAACTCACGGCGATCGCTATAGGCTGCATAGGTAGTGTATACCAGCGCAAAGGAGATTACCAAACCGCCATGGAGCACTTCCATCACGACCTCGAAATTTGTGAAGAACTCGGCGACAAACAAGGTATTGCTATCGCGCTGGGCCTTATCGGCGATTTGCTCAATGTGCAGGGAGAATCACACAAAGCCATTGATTATTTGCAGAAAAACCTGATGCTCTGTGAAGAATTGGGCTATCAAAAAGGAATAGCAAAAGCGGTAAATACCCTCGGCGATGTATTTGCATACCTGCAACAATACGATCGGTCGCTTTATTACTACAACAGAGCTATCGAGGTTACCCGAAAGATCAATAACAAACTCGTATTGGGCGCCAGCCTGGTAGAAAAAGGCGCCGTACTTATCGCCATGCAGCAATTCGGGGCGCTAGACGTACTATGCAAAGAAGCGCAGGCGCTGGCCGAAGAATTGGGAAATCCGGATTTACTTTTCGAATCCCGCATACTTTCATTGAAAAATTTGTATTTTAGCGGTCAGGCACAACAAGCAATCTCTCAATTACAAGAACTACTTCAAACAGTCCTCAGCAAAGAACAGGAAGCAGCCGTCTACTACGAATTATTCAAGATGGGCGGCGAGAATGCATCCTATCGCGCGGCGGCATTATCCCTTTATGAGGATTTATACCGCGATACGCCCCGGTTTAGCTATAAAAACCGGATCGACCAATTGTCAACCCCCGCCCATTGAGAGAAAAAGAACCGGAGCAATAAAAAAAGGATTGTGATATTCGCCGTTTATTGCTAAATTTACCCCGCTTTTCCTTGTGAAAGGTACATTTCCCCTTCTTTTCGTATCTTTTAGATGCGATGTACTCAAGCGAAAAAGGCATGTTACCCCACTGATATGCCGATTGCTAAGTTGAGTAGCAATCGCGTTTTACACCTTTATTACCCATACAAATAAGTCACACACAAACTCTTGGCTTAAATTCCCTGCTTGCATGTGAGCGGGTTTAATGGAAAATAATCGGGTTTTAACAGCAATGATTTCTGCAACAGCTCATAATCCTAAATTCAAAACTATGAAACCAACTACTACTATTGGTTTACTTCTGATTTCGCTTATTGTAGTAGTAAGCATCCCTGTAAATGGACAAAGCATCTGGCCTGGAGATGTGAATAACAACGGCAAAGTAAGTGCCATCGACCTGTTGTATTGGGGGGCGGCCTATGGCAGTATGGGTTCTCCACGAAATAACGTGAGCACGACCTGGCAAGCCCAGCAAATGCCACCGCCCTGGTTGCAGCAATTTCCTGGTAATATCAATTATGCTTATTCCGATTGCAACGGCGACGGTATCATCAATGACGCCGACATGGATAATGCTATTGTGGAGAACTACGGCAAAACCCACGGCGCGGTAAACGAAGAAGACTTTGATATCGGAGTAACAGGGTTTGATCCAACCTTGGGCGCAATAGCCAACGCAAGTGTGGTAGCCCCGGGGCAGGAAATTACGCTTACCTTTTCGCTGGGAGATAGCGATTTTCCAATTTCTAACTTTTATGGCATCGCCTTTACACTGGAATATACCAGCCAACTGGTGGTGAGCAATACTTTCCTTTTTCTGCCCGAGTCAGGAGGTTGGATCGCCCCACAGGGCTCGATACATCACCTGGCTATTAGTGACGCCCAAAATGGGGTGGCCGACATAGCGCTTACCCGTTCCGACCTGAGTAATGTAAATGGTTACGGCACTATTGGTAAGGTATCTATTTTTGCGGGCCAATTACCACAAGGAGTGGTTTCGGATACGATTCTCTTTAAGATAGGCAATATCTATCTTGTTAATAAAAACCTTCAAACTACCCGCGTGGCCGGTAGTACGGCTCGGGTAGTCATAAGCAGCGCAAGCAGCCCGCAAACGATTTGCCCTCCGGTAGTAGAACCCGTTTGCGGAAGCAATGGAATTACTTTTTTGAATTCTTGTTATGCCGAAGCAGCAGGCATCACGGATTATACGCCAGGGGTATGCTATGTAGGGTGCGTTAACCCCGCCGAAATGAATCCTAATGCGGTTTGCCCTACGGTTTATCAACCTGTATGCGGCTGTAATGGAGTTACTTATCTCAATTCTTGCGAAGCCGAAGCCGATGGGGTGGTTAGCTATGTCAACGGGCCTTGTAACGCAAATACGACTTGCTATGATCCGATTTATGTGATCGCAAGCGGAAATACCTCTTTGGATGCCACTACCGGGGTGATTACCAGCAACTGCCCCCAAACATACCAACCCGTTTGCGGCTGTAATGGGGTAACCTACACAAATGCATGCGTGGCAGAATCTAATGGTATTGTGTATTATACGCCCGGAACTTGTAATACTACCTGCGTTGACCCCACTCAAATGAACCCCAATGCCATCTGTACCTCTGTTTACGACCCCGTTTGCGGGTGCAACGGAGTTACGTATATTAATGCTTGCCAGGCCGATGCTGCCGGCGTAATGAGTTATACGCCGGGGGTTTGCGGGCAGTCTTCACCCTGGTGTAACGAAGCGGTGCCCATTCAATGCGGCGATTTCCTGGCGTATGAAACTACGGTAGGCGCGGGCAATAATATCAATGCATACCCGGGCTGCTCGGCTTCGACATATCTGGGGCCCGACAGGGTGTATGTTTTGAATAAAACTACCGTCGGAGACCTCCAAATCGGCCTGGAAATTATGACTCCGGGCCTCAACCTCGATATCTTCCTGCTTAGCGGCAATTGCAGTCAGGTCACTTGCCTGCGGTCGAGTACCACCAGCAACAACCAAACCAATAATGAAGGTATTGTGCTGGAAGATGCCCCAATAGGCGTCTACTATATTGTCGTAGATGCTAAAAACGCCAACTGGCAAGGCGAATATCGCCTGGAAGTGAACTGTGGCTATCTCTACTGTGGCAACGCTATAAGTCTTACCTGCGGCCAGCCCTTTAGCTATAATAACAACAACGGCAACGATGATGTGTCGCTTTATGGGTGTGATAATAATATTTACAATGTTGAAAATAACGGCCCCGAAGTAGTTCACTATTTTACTACTACCAGCGCAGGTCCGGTGACTATCAACCTGACCGGCTTGTCTGCCAACCTCGAATTGTTCCTGTTGCGCTCCTGCGACCGTGGCGATTGCGTCACTTTTAGCCAAAACCCGGGGAACAGTAGCGAACAAATTTCAACTTATCTGCCGGCAGGCACTTACTATGTCGTCGTAGACGGCTACAACGGTGCCACCAGCAATTATAACCTTACGGTCAACTGTAGTTCGGCCTGTAATTTAAACCTCACCAGCGTAACCTCAACACCTTCCTCGTGCGGCCAAAGTAATGGCAGTATTACGCTTATTTCATCAGGGGGCACAGCAGCTTACCTCGTGTATTTCAGCGGCCCAGTCTCGGGTAGTTTTACTACTTATAGCCACAACTGTACGATTTCTAACCTGCCCGCCGGCACCTATACTATTACCAAAATAGATGCTAACGGTTGTTCGGATACGGAAGTAGTGACGGTAGGCAGCCTGGGTAATCTCAATTTTACCCTTACGCCTGTGAATGCCACATGCGGAATGCCAGGTTCTCTACACGTGGTTATATCCAATAGCGTCGGCCCTTATACGGTATATGTATCGGGACCGGTAAATGCTACGCTCAATACAAGCAGTACCAACTTTAATATTAATAACCTGCCCGCAGGTACTTATACGGTACAAATTACCAATGCGGCCGGTTGCTCTTCTTCACACCAGGCAACTATTAGCTCCGGCGGCGGTAATTTCTATTTTACAGCAACGCCCAATGGCGCCACCTGTGGCCAGTCTGGTTCTATTCACGTGGTAACCCATTACGGATCAGCACCCTATACAGTGGTAATACAGGGCCCCGTTAGCGGAAGTACGGTGACTTACAGCAACAATTTTAATATTATCAACCTGCCCGCCGGTACTTATACCGTTACGATTGAGGATAACAACTGGTGTTCTTATACCACGGTGGTTACTATCCCAGGAGGTAATTTGTCTATAAATGCGGTTGTAAATAATGGGGTGTGCGGCCAATACGGGTCTATTGTAGTAGGAATCTCTAACGGCTCTCCATCGTATACTATTACCTGGACGGGCCCGGTTACCGGCAATGTGATTACGAGTAACTCAACGTATACCATTCCCAACTTGCCTAATGGCACTTACCTGATCAAGGTGGAAGACGGCAACTGGTGCATGGCTCAAACTACAGTGTATGTCAATAATTCGGGGGGCTATCTTTCTACTACTGTAACGCCTAACCCGGGTATTTGCAACCAACCAGGATCCATTTGGGTGGGGATGAATAATGGGACGGCGCCATTTTCCGTGAGTTGGACCGGCCCCGTTAACGGCAACACGACGACTTTTGCCTACAGCCTGAACATACCCAATTTACCGGCAGGCAGTTACACGGTTACGGTAGTAGATGTCAACGGCTGTTCAAAAACTACGACGGTAGTTGTGACCACTTCGAGCAATCTCAATGTAATCGCAGCGCCCGAACCGGCGATATGCGGTCAAAACGGGGCAATTTGGCTCGATTTCTTTAATGGCGTTGCACCGTATACGATTGTCTGGGCAGGCCCTGTAAACGGCTCAGCTTCCACGGCTGCTAACGGATATAATATAACGAACCTGCCTTCCGGTACCTACATCGTTACTGTGACGAGCGCCAACGGTTGCTCTAAAACGACTACGGTGATCGTACCTTCCACTGGAAATCTCAACGTGATCGCAGCGCCCGAACCGGCGATCTGCGGCCAAAACGGGGCGATATGGCTCGACTTCTTTAATGGCGTTGCACCCTACACGATCACATGGGCAGGCCCTGTAAACGGCTCAGCCACTACGGCATCCAATGGCTATAATATTATTAATCTGCCTTCCGGTACCTACATCGTTACCGTGACGAGCGCCAACGGTTGCTCGAAAACGATTACAGTGGCGGTGCCTTCCAGCGCTGGAAGTCTTAATGTGATCGCAGCGCCCGAACCGGCGATTTGCGGCCAAAACGGAGCCATCTGGCTCGACTTCTTCAATGGCGTCGCACCGTATACGATTGTCTGGTCAGGGCCGGTAAACGGTTCAGCCTCCACCGCCTCCAATGGATTTAATATCGCCAATCTTCCCGCAGGCACCTACACGATCGTAGTGACAAGCGCCAACGGCTGCACCGATACGGTAGTGGTTACACTGCCTGCTACCAGTGGTTATATTGATATCGTGGGCGCGCCAAGTCCAGGCAACTGTAATCAGTATGGCTATATCCACATTGGCATTAATAGCGGTTCACCCAATTTTACCATAACATGGACAGGCCCCGTTTCCGGTTCCGCTACTACGTCTAACTTTTTCTATAATATCTTTAACCTGCCCAGCGGCACTTACACGATTGTCGTAACCGATGCCAACGGCTGTACAGATACGGTTGTCGTTACGCTCAACAACGGACAGGGGAATATCGACCTGCAAGCCTCGCTGATTTACAACGAATGCGGGCAATACAATACCATCTGGATAGATATCATTGGTGGCAACGGCCCCTATGTCATTATGTGGACGGGCACCGTAAACGGAATGGTCACTATTCCCGGCAACGCATATGAACTGATGGATTTGCCTCCGGGTACTTATACGATCAAAGTGACCGATATTTATGGCTGTATGGATACGCAAATAGTCATTGTGTATCCCGCGCCTATCAATATCTTTACCGCCACATCTACTAGTGGGCTGTGCGGCGTATTGGGGTCGATTAATGTCAATATTACCGGCGGCACGCCCAACTATACCCTAACCTGGTCCGGCCCGGTTAACGGCTCAACAACCATTGCCGGTAACGCGTATACTATTCAAAACCTGCCCGCCGGCGTATATACGCTTACTTTGATTGACGCCAACGGCTGCGCCGAAGTAGAGACGGTGACAGTAGTTGTAAACAACCCGATTGATCTGCAAGCTTCATTGATTTATAACGAATGCGGGCAGTATAATACGATTTGGGTGGATATCATTGGCGGCACAGGCCCCTATGTCATCATGTGGACGGGCACCGTCAACGGCATGGTCACTATTCCCGGCAACGCTTATGAAATCGTAGACTTGCCTCCTGGAACTTATACCATTAAAGTGACTGATATTTATGGCTGTATGGATACGCAGATCGTAATTGTGTATCCTGCACCTATCAATATTTTCACTGCTACTCCCAATAACGGGCTATGCGGGTCTACCGGTTCAATTGGTATTAGTATAACTGGCGGCACACCCAACTACAGCCTGAGTTGGAGCGGCCCGGTTTCGGGCTCCGCTACCGTTAGTGGCATTGCTTATACGATCCAGAACCTGCCCAGCGGTACCTACACGATTGTTTTGATTGATTCCAATGGCTGCGCTGAAACAGAGACGGTAGTGGTCAACAACAATATCAGCCCCATTGACCTTGTCGTTACTCCGGTGCCAGGCAACTGCAATCAGAACGGCTCGCTGTGGGTAGATATAAACGGCGGACACGCTCCCTTTGTGCTCACCTGGAGCGGCCCGGTTTCGGGCTCTGTTACTATCAGTGTTAATGGTTATAGCATTCCTAACCTTCCAAGCGGCACTTATGTAGTGACGGTGACCGACAGTTACGGCTGCACAGATACCGTGACCGTTGTATTGGTCAACAATAGCGGCAACCTCAGTATTACTGCTGTGCCGATAAATGGCGATTGCGGCCAACCCGGCTCGATCCATGTCGGCATTACCGGCGGCACGCCGGGCTTTATGGTCATGTGGACCGGCCCCGTGTCGGGTATGGTTACTACG
>JAEUUQ010000524.1 GCA_016787505.1 Saprospiraceae bacterium
TTGTCGCATTTTAGAACGGCAGAGAAACGAGGGCTGGGGCGCAAAAATCATAGACCGGATGTCTTACGATCTGAAGCAGGCATTTCCGGAAATGCAGGGTTTCTCCCCCCGAAACCTGAAATACATGCGCAAGTTTGCCGAAGCGTGGCCGGACCCGGAATTAGTGCAACGCAGCGTTGCACTAATTCCCTGGCGGAGCAACATCACCTTGCTTGACAAACTTTCCGCGCCTGTGGTATGCCCAAAAAACCATCGAACACGGCTTCGGAAAGGATATGCTGGTGTTTCAAATTGAAACCAGACTGCACGAAAGGCAAGGTGCAAGTACCCATAATTTCGATGTCGCCCTGCCCCCGACGGATTCCGATATGGCGGCACAAATCTTCAAAGACCCTTATGTGTTTGACTTTTTGGGTACCGCTGACCCACGACGAGAAGCCGAGCTCGAACAAAAACTGGTGGATCACATCCAGAAATTCCTGCTTGAATTGGGGCAGGGCTTCGCCTTTGTCGGTCGACAGGTACACCTCGAATTGGGTGAGCAGGATTTCTACCTGGACCTTTTATTTTATCACCTGAAATTGCGGTGTTTCGTGGTGGTAGAGTTGAAATTGGGTGAATTTTTACCGGAGTATATCAGCAAACTCAATATGTATCAGAATGTCGTGAACGATGTGCTCGCTCATCCGGATGACAAACCAAGCATTGGCTTGCTATTGGTAAAGTCAAAAAACAAAACCATCGTCGAGTACAGCCTGGCGGGCTACACCAATCCGATTGGCGTAGCCAACTGGGAACGCCGTATCTTCGAGGATTTGCCGGAAGGCCTAAAGGCGAATTTGCCATCTGTTGAGGAGATTGAAAAGGAGTTTCAGGACGAAGATTAGTTTAGACTTAGCCTTTTATACCGCACGCCGTCAAGTTATCCCCCAAACAAATCATCCATAGTCAGCTCCGCATCCACTAACCCTGAGCTATGCTGATTGTTTTTTACCCCGAAAGTGGTGATCATCGTCAGGAATACCTGCTTTCGGGTATGGGTAGTTTCCCTGAATGTAGCGATTTTGTTGCGGTAGTTCATCGCCATGGACTTGTCTATAGTGAATTCAGCTGCATAAAATTTGATTTCGCAAATATTGATCACGTGGTCGTTGCGGTCGATTAGTAGGTCGAACTGGATGCCTTCCTCCTCGTCGCTCCCCTTCTTCAGGAAAGAAGAGTAGGTTGAATAGACGCCGGATATGCCAAGCGCTTTTTTAATTTGCGGAATGTGCTTGAGGCAGATATTTTCAAAGGCATAGCCTGCCCAGGCAGCATAGGCCTGCGTTTTGCTCAATTGTTGCCATACACCGGGCCCTTCCTGGCGGTTGTTTTCCATGAATTGCAAATAAAAAAGGGAATACTCATCCGTCAGCCGGTACAGGCTGTCTTTTTTCTTTTTGCCAAAAGGTTGGTAAACCGAAATAAATCCGGAGTGGAGCAATTCCTCGATCACCGTGGAGGCGCCTCCACCTTCAGGCAGACGGCTGTTTTCTACTATTTCCTTGCGGGTCAGCCCCTTATGCTTCCCTGCCAATGCCCGGATGACCCTGACGTGCGCCTCTGAGTTTTCGAAGAGGGAAGCATATAGCTTGGGAAATTCATCCCACAACAATCCGTTTTCCGAAAAACAAATGGCGTCTATGTTTTGAGCGGCACTTTTCCCTGGCTCAATTTCGTCTAAGTAATGAGGTACGCCGCCCATGGCCATATAGCAGTGCAGGATTTGGTAGCGGTCAAAGTTGAGTTTTTTCGTTTTAAAGAAATGCTCCGTTTCTGCCAGGTTAAAGGGTCTCAGGTTGATGCGTTTCGTAATGCGGTTATGCAGGCCACCTTTGTTATGTACCACATTTTTTATCATCCACGAGGCTGCTGAACCACAAATCACTACAACTATGTGCCGATCTGTCGCCCAACTGTTCCAAAACCAGCCCAATCCTTTCAAAAAGCCGGATTTATGGGTTGCCAACCAGGGCAACTCATCCAGGAATATGATCATTTTTCCCGACTTTCGCTTCAACTCAAGGAATTTGGACAACAAGTAAAAAGCTCCCAGCCAGTCTTTCGGCTCTGTCAGTGGAAAGCTGCCCCCCGAATACTTGGAAATCTGCAGCATGAAATTCCGCAACTGCTCCTGGCGAGTAGCGTGCTGTATGCCTGTAATTTCGAAGTCTATTTTGTCGCTATAAACGGATTTCACTAAAAAGGTCTTTCCCACCCTTCGTCTGCCGATTATAGAAACCATCTCTGCTTTAGGAGATTGCAATGCATTTTCCAGTATTTTCTTTTCTTCAAGCCTGCCCACTAAAGGTGTAAATTTCATTGATGCTGAAATTTAAGTCGCGAAATCTATACGAAGATAGATAGATTTCGCGGCCAATCCAACTTTATTGCCCGCGAAATGTATCAAAAAAAACCACATTTCGCGGACAATCGCCGCTGTGCCGATGAGAATGCGACGTGGCCGTCGCTCAGGTATTGCGTTTACAATCTAGACCGTACGCCGTCAAATTATACTTCGCGCCGCCATAAATTGGGTATGATCCTGGGTTGGGCGCGAAGTATAATGCCGTAGAGCCGGAAAAGTTATTCCCAACTTGTCCCGTACCGACAGGTCGGGATAACTTGACGGTGTGCGGTATATTATTTCTTCCAATAGTTCGCCCTTCCAGAGCTTGCCGTATTCGCTCAAAACGTCCACAATCCTGCCATCCTAAAATCCTAAAAATCATAGTCCAGTCCACCCCGCAGCATACGTACCTTGTGCAGATTCCCCGGCGGAAATGACAAAGTTACAGAGCGCCGACTGCCGACTGCCCACCGCCAATATGCAACTTCCCCGTAGAAAAAGACTCTTTACAAAAAAACTTCCCGACTATGAAAAAAACAGCCTTACTCCTTCTCGCTTTTTTTATCGTAAACGGCATTTTTGCCCAAACGGCCCTTACATCTGCCGACTGGCAGTCCGACCTGCGATTTTTGCAGGAAACCGTGCACAAGGATTATTCTTTTTTATTTAAAAAAACGACCGCCGAAAAATTTGACGCCTCGGTAGAGAAACTCTATCAGGAGATTCCCAAATTGCAGCCCCACGAAATTGTCGCCGGCTTTGGGCGCATTGTGTCTTCTTTTGAATATGGACATACCGATATCGGCTGGCGGGAAACACCCGTCAAATTTCATGTTTTGCCTATCAATCTGTATTGGTTTAGCGACGGTGTGTATATCGAAGGGGCGCACAAAGACTACGAAAAAGTAGTGGGCGCCAAAGTGCTCAAAATCGAAGGTATGCCGGTAGAAGAAGCGTTGAAAGCCATCCGGCCCCTGGTGCCCGCTGAAAACGACCAATACTTTAAAGCTTATAGCCTTGATTTTCTGGCCGTACCCGAAGCATTGCACGCGCAGAAAATTACCAAAACGCTGAAGTCAGCGATTACCTTGACGCTGGAGCGCGACGGAAAATCTTTCGATCATACGATCACAGCCGTTGAATCGTACCGCTTTCCGCGAAAATACGGGTTTGTCAATCCGGAAAAGGATTGGGTAAGCGTGCGCGATCAAAATGCTACACCCCTTTATCTTAAAAATTTTGATAAAATATATTATTACGAGTACCTGCCCGAGTCGAAAACGGTGTACGTGCGGCATAGCCAAATACAAGACGACCCGCAGGAAAATATACCGGCTTTTTACGACCGCGTTTTTGATTTTATTGAAAAAAATGACGTGGAAAAATTAGTGATTGACGTGCGCCTCAACGGCGGCGGCAATAACTACAAAAACAAACCTATCGTGACCGGTATTATTCGCACCAAAAAAATCAATCAACCCGGCAAATTATTCGTGATCATCGGTAGGCGCACTTTTTCGGCCTGTCAGAACCTGGTCAATGAGTTGCACAACTATACCAATGCGATTTTTGTGGGCGAACCCACCTCCGAAAACATCAACTTCTACGGCGACAACCGCCGGGTGGAATTGCCAAAAAGCAAGATGCCGGTGTACTTGTCTTTTGCCTGGTGGCAGGACAAACCCCAATGGGAAAACGCCGATTGGCTGGCGCCGCACGTGGCTGTGGAAATGAGCTTCGACGACTATCGCTCTAACCGCGACCCCGTGCTGGATATGGCGCTTAGCTTTTCCGGCCACGATATGGTATTGAACCCCATGGGCTACTTGCGGGGGTTATTTGCGGAACAAAAAATGGAACTGCTCCAATCCGAAGCCCACAAAATGGTAAAAGACCCCCGGTACCGCTTTGTCGATTTTGAAACAGAAATTAACAATTCGGGTTATGACCTACTGCAAGACAAGCAGTTCGACGCCGCTATCTACGTTTTTCAACTCAATACCCAGCTTTTTCCCAAATCGGCCAATGCCTGGGATAGTCTCGGCGAAGCCCATTGGCGCGCCGGACAAAAGGAAAAAGCCGTCGAATTCTACAACAAAGCCATCGCACTCGACCCCAATGGCAGTGTGGGAGATAATGCCCGAAAGATGTTGAAGCAGATTAATGGAGATTAGGAAGTATCTTTGCAGGCGTAGTAAACACGCATTTGCACCTGCATGATGAACAAACTGCTGCTTTTTGTTATTCTGGCCGCCTTCACCGGTGGAGGCGCTTTCGCACAATCTTTGACACAAACCATTCGTGGTCGCATCACCGATTCCGATACGCGACAGCCCCTGGCGGGGGCTACGGTAGCGCTGCCCGGTACCTCTTGGGGCAGCGCTGCCGACAGCGCCGGCTATTACCGCTTTGAACGCGTGCCGGTGGGGCGCTATCGCCTGCAGGTGGCCCATCTGGGTTATCAAAGCCTGCTGGTGGCCGAGGTTGTCGTGGTGTCCGGCAAAGAACTCGTGCTCGACTTCGCCTTGCAGGAAGCATCCGCCGATTTGTCGGAAATCGTAGTGCGCGCGCCCCGCAGCGACGCCCGCAGCTACTGCCCTACGGTGCGCACCCTCACCGTAGAAGAAACCCTGCGTTTCCCCGCCACCTTTTTCGACCCCGCCCGCCTCGCCATGGCTTTTGCCGGCGTAGCCTCCGACAACGACCAGGCCAACGGTATCGCCATCAGGGGGAATTCGCCCAACGGGTTACTATGGCGACTGGAGGACGTAGATATCGTTAACCCCAACCACACGCCCAATGCCGGCACCTTCAGCGACCGAGTGACCGCCAACGGCGGCGGCGTGATGATGCTCAGCGCGCAACTGCTGGCAGCCTCCGACTTTTATACTGGCGCTTTCCCCACCGGCTATGGCAATGCCCTTTCGGGCGTGATGGATATGCGGCTGCGCCGCGGCAACGACCAGCACCACGAATTTACTGCCCAGGCCGGCCTCATCGGCCTCGACCTGGCCGCCGAAGGCCCCCTGGCTCGTAATTCCGGGGCTTCTTACTTAGTCAACTACCGCTATTCTACCCTCGGCCTGCTGAGCGCGATGGGATTGGAATTGGGCGACGAGGCCATCAGTTTTCAAGATTTCTCTTTTAATCTCGTTTTTCCTTCGCAAAAGGGCGGTCAGTGGACCCTCTTCGGCGTGGGCGGCCTCAGCGAAAACCTGTTTGAAGCCCAGCGCGATTCAACCTTGTGGGAATTCCAGAAAGACCGCTACGACATCACTTTCCGCTCGCGCATGGGCACCTTGGGCGCTTCGTACACTACTCCCGTGGGCGCACAAGGCGTTTGGCGCACCGTGCTGGCCATCTCAGCGCTCGACAGCGACCGCTACGGCGACCGCCTTGACGATAAACTGGCCCCCCAACGCCTCGAATCGGACGAATACAGCCAGTCCAAGTTATCGCTGCACAGCTTTTATACTCGCAAATTAGGCGCAGGCAGCCGCCTGCGGGCGGGGATCATGGCTAGCAGGCAGGGCTACGATATTTTCTCGGCAGTACAGTCCGACACGCTGGCTTTAGGCGCCGGCAATGGCATGTTACTGCAACCCTATGCCCATTGGCAAACCCAGGTGGGTAGACGCTTGCGAATTAATGCGGGCTTGCACGGCCTGTATTTTGATTTTAACGGCACGGGCGCCATAGAACCGCGCCTGTCGGCGGAATGGACGCCCACTGCTCGCCAAACGCTGGCCTTGAGTTACGGCCTGCACAGCCAGTTGCAGCAGCCCCAGCTATACTTTAGCTCGGAAATCAACGAAAAGCTCAAACCCACCCGTGCCCATCACGTGGTGTTGAGTTTTGAACACAAATTACAGAACCAGGGCGCCTTGCGCGCCGAAGCATTCTATCAGCAACTCTACGATGTGCCCATTGCGGTAGCTGAAAACAATACTTTTTCAGCCCTCAATCTGGTAGAAACCACGGTGGCTTTCCCCCTCGCCAACGAAGGCCAAGGCCGCAATGTCGGCCTCGAACTCAACTGGCAACAGCTCTTCACCGGGCGCTGGTATTACCTGCTCAACGCCACCCTCTACGACTCCCAATACCGCGCCGCTGATGGCCAGTGGCGCAATACGCGCTACAACGGCAACTACCTTTTTAATGCCACTGCCGGCCGCGAGTGGAAAAAGCAGCGCGAAGGCCGCGGAGAGCGCACCTTGGGCGCCAATGCCCGACTGGCTTACGCCGGCGGTTTCCGCGATACCCCCATCGACGCCGAAGCCTCAGCAGCCACGGCAACTACCGTCTACCTCGACACTGAAGCCTTTAGCCTCAAACAACCCGACTATTACCGCCTCGACTTGCGCGTGTACCTGCAATGGCAAAAACGCAAGTCCAGCAGCACGCTTTATCTCGACATCCAAAACGCTACGAATACTCCAAATACAGCCTTCAGCTATTACGACAGCCAGCAAAAAGCGATTGTGGTAAAGCGGCAGTTGGGGATCATTCCGATATTGAGTTACCGGGTGGAGTTTTAGCCCGGCTTTGCGGATGAAAAAGCTGATAATTTGTTTGGCCCTCAGCCCAAGAGCCGCCTCCAGCTTAATTCATACGCTGCAATGCAGCCTGCAAATACCTCCAGAATTTTTCGACAGATGGAATATGCACTTTCTCGTCGGGCGAGTGCGGATGTTTAATCGTAGGCCCAAACGAAATCATATCCATGCCGGGGTAGTGTTTACCGATAATACCGCATTCAAGCCCGGCGTGACAAGCGGC
>JAEUUQ010000585.1 GCA_016787505.1 Saprospiraceae bacterium
AAAAAAAACGGCAATGAAAAAATATATTACAATCACACTGACTATCTGCTCAGGCGCTATTCTGTTTGTTTTTATTTCTGCTTTTTTGGTATGCGACCCAAAGCCGGACTTTTCATTAAAGGGACTAGATCAATTTCAGGGAATTGTAATTGATGATATCCAAACCGAAAACAAGGCTACAGGGAATTTCAAGACTGCCGTTACCTTTAATCAGCCCAACTCAAATACCGCCCATAAAGTGTTTTTTGGACAAGAGATTAAGCTGAATGGCAATCCCAATATAGACCGAATTTTAATTGGGGTTACAAATAATTTGATTTCCAGGGTTGAGATTTGGAATAATGACCTTCTGGTTGAAACCAAAGAACTTGGGTTTGTAGGGAAAATGACTTGGGGCGAAAACCAGGAGATGACAGTGGACTTTTATGACCAAACGAACGCTAAATACAAAGGAGAAAGTAAAATTTCTATGAGGTTTTATAGCGGCTCAGGTTTTTTGGGCGACATTGGAACGATCGGCCTTAACTTGACAAAATATGGCGATGTAAGCGGGGAAAAGAAATTGACGGTCTTCACTAAACTACTCGAATCCGGGCAAGTAACCCCGCCTGCGTTTAGTAATTTGAGAGTATGGAAAAACTTCGCATCGTTTGACTGACAAGATCAAAAACTTGTAGATTGCTTTAGGTTGTAATCGAAAAAACTGATGAAAAACATCTTATGCCTAATCCTGCTGTCCGGCTTCGCTATAAAATCGTATGGGCAGTTCCCGGTTCATGTGGACAGCCTTTATACTTTTATAAAATATAATTCAATCCTCCGTAATACGGTTGATTGGAAACTTGTTGATGAACAATTTGCAATTAAATTAAAAAATGCGCAATCACTTAAAGATACCATGCAATGCTTTGTTAGCGTATTGGAGAGTTTAGACGACGTTCATTCTCAAATTTATCTGGATAATCAATATTTCGGACATTACCCGGCTTTTAACGACTCAACCCTGATGAAAATAAAGCCGATTAATGATACGGCAATTTTATTAACCAATAAGATTAAAACGGCGCTTCTACTTGATAAGGTTGCGTATGTGCGGGTTCCATCTTGTCAAGTATATAACAATGAGGAAATCAACGCATTTGCCCAAAGCCTGTATGACAGTATTCAGGCGTTTGCTTCTCAGAAAGTCACAGGTTTTATCATTGACTTGCGACTTAACGGCGGTGGAAATATTTATCCCATGCTTTCGGGATTAAGCTCAATCTTGGGAGACAGGGTTGTCGCATATGAGACCGATATTGACGATAATATTGTGCGGCAATGGGAAATTAAAAATGGAAATTTTGTTATCGGAGCTTATCAGGCCACCCAAATATCAATTCATTCAGAAATCAACTTTCAAAAAAAGCCTGCAGTCGTCTTAATCGGCCCCGTAACAAAAAGTTCGGGTAGCATGACGGCAATTGCTTTTAAAGGCAGACAACATACCTTTTTTATTGGTGAGCCGACCGCCGATGGTTATACGACATCTAATGGTTATTATCAGTTTGCCCCCAATTTATTGCTGAATTTCGCAACCAATTTTGTAGCCGACAGAAATAAGATCGTATACAAATCAAGTGTAAACCCGGATATGGTTATCAATAGTGGCGACAACTTTGAAAACCTATTGGATGATAAAAAAATTCAGGCGGCCATACAATGGTTGTCTGAGAAAAAGCGTCGATAATTCGGCAGTCGGCAGTCGACAGTCGGACTTAAAGTCCTACAGTCATATAGTCGTACAGTCATATAGTCGTACAGTCGTACAGTCCTTCAGTCCCTACCTATCATACAACGCCTTCCCCGCCTTCTCATACTTATCCCCGGCCTTCCAGAACAGGCTGTCCCTCGTATTCGCCAGATGGCGGGCTGTGAGTGCAAAAGCCTGGCAGAAGCGCTGCAGGTAATCGAAATTGACCGTCTCGGGGTTGTCGGCGGTTTGGTGGTAGTATTTGCCGATTTCCTCGTCGAAGCCGGTGGCGCCGGGGCTAAAACACAGCGCCGGGATGCCCTTGCGGGCAAACGACACATTGTCGGAGCGGTCAAACAGGTTTTGCTCGGGGGCGGGGTTGGGGAAAACGCCGAGCCCGAAGGATTGGGTGGCCTGCTCCACCGCCGCGTCGGCGCCGGTGCGGCCGTGGCCTACGATGGCCACTACCGTGGTGTCGTTGTACCCCGCGCCGTCGGTGTTGAGGTTGAAGACGGTTTTGTCGAGCGGCAGTAGCGGATTATCGGCGTAGTATAGGCTGCCGAGCAAGCCTACTTCTTCGGCGTTGACGGCCAGTACGATGACCGAGCGGGCCGGCGGTTGCAGGGCCAGGCTTTTGGCTGCTGCCAGTAGGGCGACTGTTCCCATGCCGTTGTCGCGGGCGCCGTTGTAAATGGTATCGGCTGATGCCTCAGGGCCGGCGCCGGTGCCCACGTGGTCGAAATGCGCACTGAGCAGGATGTATTCTTCTTTCAACTGCGGATCGGCGCCGGGCAAAACGCCGGCTACGTTGCGCGCCTGCAGGGTCTTGCGGCGTAATCCGCTGCTGCTGATCTTTACCTTGGTCTTTTTGTTGTTTTGAATGCTCTCGATGAGCGTTTTATCGGGCTCTTTGAGCCAGCCGTAGGCGATTTGAGAAGGTGCTTCTTTGCCGGCGACCTGCAGGCTTTCCTGTCCGAAATAGCGGCTAAACATACCCCAGGGGAAACTCATGCGGTACAACTCGATAAGGGCTACGGCGCCGCGGGCTTCGGCCAGCCTGGGCTTGGTTTTCATAGCCCGGAAGATAATGCCGGGCTCGCTGCCTTCGGGCGTGCCGGGCAGTACGAACACGATTTTCCCTTTTACGTCGAGTCCTTTGTAGTCGTCGTGGCCTGTGGCTTCGTCTACCCAGCCCTGTCCGGCAAAGACGGCCTGGGTTTCTATGTCGACAGCCCCGCCGCCCAGTATCAGGAAGTTTTTGCCGGGCTCTAACGCGGTTTTTCCAATTTGGAGCGTAGAACTGACAGGAGGCTGAATTTTTTCTAAAGGTACGGGTTGGTAATAACCCTCGGCGCCGGGTAAGGGCTGGTAGCCGTAGGCGGCCAGTTGCGCGGCGATGTAGGCAGCGGCAATATCGTTGCCCGGTTCGCCGGTGCGGCGGCCTTTCAGGTCATCGCTGGCCAGAAAGCGCAGGTGGGCCTCCATCTCGGCTTTGCTGAGGGTTTGTTCGGGCTGCGTTTGGTTTTGGGCATAGGAAAAAAGCGTTCCAAGCAGGAACGTGAATAACAGTGGGTACTTTTTCATGAATGGGTGTGATTTTTTTTTGGATTGGGCGGCACAGGGTCGTAACCCCACGGCCCCCACGGGTGACATTTGAATATGCGCTTCAAGCCCAGCCAAACGCCCCTGATTACGCCCCACTCTTCAATAGCTCCAACCATATAATGCGAACAGGTAGGCTGAAACCGACACTTAGGCCCCAATAACGGCGAGATGGCGTATTGGTAAAAGCGAATGGGCAGGATGAAGAGCCACTTGAGGATTCGGGACATGATTTTTGGTTTAGCGGTAGGGTTTAGCGGTAGGGTTTAGCGATTGGGTTTAGCTGACAAAACTAACCCCAATCGCTAAACCACTAAGAATATAGCCGATGGCTGATCAGTAGCGATAATACTCCGGCTTAAACGGCCCTTCTTTCTTCACGCCGATATAATTGGCCTGCTTGTCGTTGAGCTCTTCGAGCTGAACGCCTATTTTGGCCAGGTGGAGGCGCGCTACCTGCTCATCGAGGTGTTTGGGCAGGGTGTACACCTTATTTTCGTATTTGTCGGAGTGGCTCCAGAGTTCGATCTGGGCCAATACCTGGTTGGTAAAAGAATTCGACATCACGAAAGAGGGGTGGCCGGTGGCGCAGCCCAGGTTCACCAGGCGGCCTTCGGCCAGCAGGATCAGGTCTTTGCCGTTAACGGTGTATTTGTCAACCTGCGGTTTGATGTTGACGAGCGTGTGGCCGTAGTTGTCGTTCAACCAGGCAACGTCGATTTCGTTGTCGAAGTGGCCGATATTGCACACAATGGCTTTGTCTTTCATCAGTAGGAAGTGCTCGCCCGTCACGATATCGCAGTTGCCGGTAGCGGTCACGATGATATCTGCTCTGGGGATGGCGTTGCTCATCGTGGTCACTTCGTAGCCGTCCATGGCGGCCTGTAGGGCGCAGATCGGGTCTATTTCGGTGACCAGCACGCGGCAGCCGGCGCCGCGCAGCGAGGCGGCAGAGCCTTTGCCTACGTCGCCGTAACCGGCTACGACAGCCACTTTTCCGGCCATCATAATGTCGGTGGCGCGGCGG
>JAEUUQ010000588.1 GCA_016787505.1 Saprospiraceae bacterium
GAGGCGGATCATGAGGTAAGTACCCTGCATTTTGCCGATAGGCGTATAAAACTGGCACCAGGAGGAATACGAATAAAACTCGCCGGGCTGCAGGATGGGTTGCTCGCCCACCACGCCTTCGCCTTCCACTTCGCGGACGATGCCGTTGGAATCCCATATTTGCCAGTGGCGGCGTAGGAGTTGCACCTCTTCCCTACCCAGATTTTCGATCGTGATATGGTAAGAAAAGATGAACTTAGGTTCCAGGGCGTTGGAATATTCGGGTTCGTAGCGCGGCTCTACGGTGATTTTGATGTCGTTGGTGATGAGCGTCTCCATGGGTTAGTCGTTGAGAAACGCCGAAACAACCGTTTCGGCTTCTTGCAGGGCATTATCCAGTATATCGTTAACGATCACAATATCGAATTTGTTCTCGTAGGCCAGTTCCTCGTCGGCGCGGGCCAGGCGTTTGCGCAGGCTTTCGTCGGTTTCGGTACGGCGGGCGCTAAGGCGTTCGAGCAGGGCTTCGCGCGAGGGCGGTTTCACAAAAACAGACAGCGATTGTTGGGGGTAGGCATTTTTGAGATTGAGGGCGCCTTTCACGTCGATATCAAAAACAATAGCCTTGCCTTGGGCCCAGAGGCGTTCCACCTCAGTTTTCAGCGTACCGTAGTATTGGTTTTCGTATACTTCCTGCCATTCCACAAAGGCGTCTTTCACTATTTTTTGCTTAAACTGGTCGATACTGATAAAATAGTAGTCGCGCCCATCCACTTCGTGGGGCCTTCTATTGCGCGTAGTAGCCGAAATAGAAAAAGCCAACCGGTCGAACCTGTCGAGCAGGTGCCGCATAATAGTCGTCTTCCCGGCGCCCGAGGGGGCTGTGATGATCAAGAGTTTATTCATGAGTGAACTGTGAACGGTGAACAGTGAACTGCCGGCTACCGACCGCCGATAGCTGACTGCCGATAGCTACACCGAGTTGGCAACCTGTTCTTTAATCTTTTCGAGTTCGTCTTTCATCGTCACCACAAAGCGCTGGATATCGGACGAATAGGCCTTAGCGCCGAGCGTATTGATTTCGCGGCCCATTTCCTGGCTGATAAAGCTAAGTTTGCGACCTTTCGACATCACCTGCAGGTCGAGTTCTTCGAGAAAATACTTGCAGTGTTGTTCGAGGCGCACCTTTTCTTCAGTGATATCAATTTTTTCGAGATAAAACAGCACCTCTTGTTCGAAGCGGTTTTCGTCGATATTCTCCTTGCCGAGAAACTCCTCGAGGTTTTGGTTGAGGCGTTGGCGCAGGCGGGTCACGCGGTCGCCTTCGTGGGGGTTGATTTGTTCGAGCAGCGACATAATATTATGGATGCGCAGGCGGAGGTCGGTTTCCATGGCGCCGCCTTCGGCCAGTCGGAACTGGTCGAAATGCGCCAGGGCGAGTTGCACCGTATCGAGCACGGCCTGCCATTCCTCCTCGTCGATAGATTCGCTATCGGTGACCACCACATTGGGCAGGCGGAGGATTGTTTGCATAATATCGCCGGTATCGATATGGAGTTCGGCGGCCAATTGGCTCAATTCGGCGTAATAGCGCCGGAACAGCCCTTTATTCAGGCTCACCTCATCTTCGCCCTGCGTAGATCTGATTTCGAGCATCATATCTATTTTTCCGCGTTCGAGGCGGTCCAGCACGATCCGGCGCAGGTCGGATTCGCGTTCCCGGTAGTTGATAGGCGTTTTGAGCTTTACGTCGGTAAACTTGCTGTTGAGCGATCGGATCTCAATCGTAATCACTTTATCGCGAAAGGGCTGGGACACCCTTCCATAACCCGTCATTGACAAGAGCATATATCAAATTTTGAGTGGACGTCCGGCAGTTGCCGGCGCCCCGCAAAGATAACTATAACAAGCGATTGAGAAAATTACTGAAATAAAATGGTCTTTTATTTTCTTATAACAGATAAAATTTAGAAATTTGCAACTCGTTTTTAGAACCGACTTGACATATAACTTACTATAAACCAATTAATAGCGATGAGAAAAGCTGATTTGGTAGCCGCCATTTCCGAAAAAACTGGCGTACCCAAAGTCGATGTATTGGTTGCCTTAGAAACCTTTTTCAAGGAAGTCAAACTATCGCTCGCTCAAGGAGAGAATGTGTATATCCGCGGATTTGGCTCTTTTATCATTAAGAAAAGGGCAAAGAAGATAGGCCGTCACATCAAGAAGAACCAGGCGATTGAAATACCGGAGCACTTCATTCCCGCATTCAAGCCTGCCAAAGTATTTGTAGAGCAGGTGAAGGACAACGTCACTTCGTTGCCTGAAGACGAGGGTGATGACGATTGATTGAGATCAAGCCATTAAACGGCATACATGACCAGGTTACAGCTCTCCATTATAGCATCGGCCATTGCGCTTTTTTTTGTGCTGTACTTTGGTTGTGAAACCCAACCCAAAAAGCAACAGCTTCTCGAAAAGTCGAGAGCCCTGGCTGCTGAGCGCACAGACGCCACCACCCTGATCGAAGAGGCTTTTGCCACCCTGGCGCCTGCCGAACGCAGCGCCATAGAGACGCTGGCCGCGCAAGCCGAGGCGGCAGGTAACGATACGGCCCAGGCGCCGGCCTTGTTCCGGCAACTGTCGGGCGAGTGGTACAAAGCGGGATTCCAGGCGATTGCCGGTTATTATGCCCAGCTTGCTGCCGAGGCGGTCAACGACGATCAATCGTGGTCAATTGCCGGAACGACATACTTGCTGTGCTTTCAACAGGCGCCCGACGAAAAAAGCAAGTCGTTTTGTCTGCCCCGGGCCATCACTGCCTTTGAAAATGCGATATCGATTGCGCCTGAAAACGTAACGCACCGGGTCAACCTCGCGTTGTGTTACGTGGAAAGTCCGCCGCAGGATAACCCCATGAAGGGCATCCTGATGCTGCGCGATCTGAACGATAAATACCCCGATAATACCGCTGTGATCAACCAGTTGGCACGGCTGGCTATCAAAACCGGGCAATATGACCGGGCTATAGAGCGGCTGAACGAAGCCCTGCGGCTCAACCCCGACGACGCCAACGCCAATTGCCTGATGGCACTGGCCCTGGAAGAAACGGGAAAAGCCGAAGAAGCGGCGAAATTTGATTTGAAATGCCCGAAGTAAAGACGCAATATTTTGCGTCTGTACAACATTTTTTTATTCAAAATCTAAAAAGGAATTAATATGCCTTGTGGAAAAAAGCGTAAGAGGCACAAGATCGCCACGCACAAACGCAAAAAGAGACTGCGTAAGAATCGTCATAAG
>JAEUUQ010000083.1 GCA_016787505.1 Saprospiraceae bacterium
GCGATGTCCCGCGAATCAAAAGAAGAACTAAAAACAACAATAGGGATTTGTTTTAGCTGGGGGTCTTGCTTAATAATTTGCAACAAATCGAAACCCGACATGCCAGGCATATTTAAATCGAGCAGGATCATTGCCACACTACTCAATTCAACCTCCCGGAGATACAAAAGCAACTGATTCCCATTGGGACAGTGTTTAAGATATGGAGATGGCGTAATCTCTTTCAAGGCGTATTCCACCAACCTGACGTCCCCCGGATTGTCCTCCACCAAAATGATGTGTTTATGCATACTCATTTGCGCACAATTGATGTTATAATAACTGCAACCTGTTTTACCTTTGCAGCCAGAATACGAGTGGGAGGGTAGTAATTGCGAAAATATTAAATATTTATAAACAGAATGGCAATGTACTTCAATAAATTAGCGGCAATCTTCTTGCTGACGTTAGCAGCTTGCGGCCAATCGCCTACCGACAATAAAGAAAACCGGCTCGATGAAGAGACGGAGCAAGGCCAAAACGACGACGCTGCATCGGGCGCAAAACGCCAAATCGTTTTTTTTGGCAACAGCCTTACTGCAGCTTACGGGTTGGAGCCCGAGCAGGGCTTCCCTGCGCTTATACAGGCTAAAATCGACTCCTTGGGCCTTGCCTACAAAGTAATCAACGCCGGCCTGAGCGGCGAAACCACCGCCGGCGGCAATGAACGCGTAGACTGGATCCTGCAACAACCCGTCGATGTGTTTGTGCTCGAACTGGGCGGCAACGACGGCCTGAGGGGCATCAACCCCGACGCTACCTATGCCAACCTGCAATCGATTATCAATAAGGTGAAAACCAAATACCCCAATGCTAATATTATCCTGACAGGCATGGAGGCGCCTCCCAATATGGGCGCCGATTTCACCAAAGCATTTCGACAGGTTTTTCCCAGGCTGGCCAAGGAAAATGACCTGCAACTCATCCCATTCCTGCTCGACGGCGTGGGCGGTCGCCCCGAACTCAACCTTCCCGACGGTATCCATCCCAACGTGCAAGGACAGTATATTGTGGCCGATAACGTATGGGAGGTGTTGCAGCCGCTGCTTTGAGGATAGCCTTCTATTCTGCACCGCATACAGAGAAGGAGGGAGAGAGGGAGAGTTGAATTGTTTAATTATCACAATTCATTTTTTATGAAAGGCTTTCAAACTATAGCGCTACTACTCTTATCCAACATATTCATGACCCTGGCCTGGTACGGCCACCTCAAACTCAAACAGGAATACAAGTGGTTTGAAGCGCTCGGCATCGGCGCGGTGGTATTCATTAGCTGGATGATTGCATTGCCCGAATACTGTTTTCAGGTGCCCGCCAACCGTCTCGGATTCCAAGGCAACGGAGGGCCCTTCTCGCTCGTTCAATTAAAAGTCATCCAGGAGGTCATCACCCTGATCGTCTTCGTGATCTTTTCACTCGTAGCTTTTAAAGGCGAAGCGATCAAACTCAACCACCTGCTGGCCTTCGGGTTGTTGGTGGTTGCGGTTTATTTGGTGTTTAAATGACTTATGAAAAATGAATTGACTTTTATTCCGTATATAAACACATTTTCGTTTTTATATATTGAATAATTTTAATAATTAAAAAAAATCACTTGAACTATAACCTTTTTGCCGTTTTTTCGTAAAACCCCATATCGACATCATCATTTTACTGCGGCCAAATCCGAAGAAAGCCACACATACTATGGAAACGGATAATACCGTTATCTTTGCGCCCGTAAAACAACTAACCCGCACTACACAAAAACCCTACACACCGGGCGCGCGCAATCTCTGAGGCACTGGTAACCGCAGCGGGTTAAATAAAAAACTAATGAGAAATCTCCAATTGCCTATCGTTTTGTGGGGGGGCTTATTATTATTTTCACAAAACATAGGTGCGCAAACCACACTCGCGACTAGCCCACCCGCTATGCTTCCTACAGCCGGCGCCGACCGCGTCGTCAACCCCGCTTTATACCTCAGCTTGCAATGGCGCAACATAGGCCCATTTCGCGGCGGCCGCTGCGTGACGGTCTGCGGCGTACCCGCTGAACCTCTCGTATATTACATGGGAGCTGCCGGTGGCGGCGTATGGAAAACAGAAGACGCCGGTATTTCCTGGCGCAATATCTCCGACGGCTTTTTTAAATCGGGCGCGGTGGGCGCCATTGCCGTGGCGCCTTCCGATCCCAGTATTGTCTATGCCGGCACGGGCGAACATGCTGTGCGCGGTACGATGACCTCAGCAGGCGACGGCCTCTACAAAAGCTATGACAGCGGAAAAACATGGGCCTATGCCGGACTACCGGCCTCCCAACACATCTCCGCTATTCGCATACATCCCGCCAACCCCGACCTGGTCTTTGTGGCCGTGCAGGGCGCCCTCTACGGCTCCCATGATGAACGCGGCGTATTTAAAAGCACCGACGGCGGCGCCACCTGGCGAAAGGTATTGTATGTCAATGCCAATACGGGAGCAAGCGACCTGAGTATTGACCCACGCAATCCACGCATCCTCTACGCCGCCATGTGGGATCACCAGCGCTATCCCTGGAAAATACGCAGCGGCGGAGGCGGCTCGGGGTTATACAAAAGCACCGACGGCGGCGAAAGCTGGATAAAACTCACCCAAGGGCTGCCCAAAGAAATGGGCAAAGCCGGCATCGCCGTCTCTAAAGCCGACCCCAATGTGGTGTACGCCATCATTGAGGCCGAACGCGGCGGCGTGTTTCGCTCTGTCAACGGCGGCGACTCATGGGTGCAAACCAATAACCAGCGCCTGACCATTGCCCGCGCCTGGTATTACGCCAAAATTGTGCCCGACCCCCGCGACCCCGAAACGGTGTACGCACTCAACGCCCCCCTGCTGCGCTCTATCGACGGCGGCAAAACTTTCGAAGAAATTCCCAACCCCCACCCCGACCAACACGACCTGTGGATCAACCCCGACAACCCGCGGCTGATGATCCTGGCTAACGACGGCGGCGCCTGCATATCGCAAAACGGGGGGCTGAACTGGAGCTCTACTTACAACCAACCCACCGGTCAGTTTTACCGGGTGAATGCCGACAACCGGTTCCCCTATTATATCTACGGCGCCCAACAGGATTATACCACCGTCGCCATCCCCAGCCGTACCTCCAATACCGGCATCAGCAACGGCGACTGGTACGAGGTGGGCGGCTGCGAAAGCGGCTTTATCGCCTTCAACCCCAATGAACCCCGCCAGGTATACAGCAGTTGCTACCAGGGCTATATCACCGCTTATGACGCCGGCCTGCGCCGCGAGCGCGACATCATGGCATACCCCGCCATAGGCATGGCTACGCCGCCCCGCGAAATGAAATACCGCTTCAACTGGAACGCCCCCGTGGTAGTCTCCCCACACCACCCCGAAACCATTTATCACGGGGCCAATGTGGTACTGCGCACCCAGGATGGAGGCATGAGTTGGCAGGCTATTAGTCCCGACCTCACGCGCAACGAACCCGCCAGGCAGGAAGCCGGCGGAGGCCCCTTCACTAACGAAGGCGCCGGCGGAGAAAACTACAACACAATCTCCTATATCGCCTGCTCTCCTCTCGAAAAAGGACTCATGTGGGTGGGCAGCGACGACGGACTCGTGCACCTCACCCGCGACGAGGGCAAAAGCTGGCAACAGGTATCGCCGCCCGAGCTGGGCGAAGCCCTCATCAATAGCATCGAAGTATCGCCACACCGCAACGGCGCCGCCTATATCGTAGCTACTCGCTATAAATGGGCCGACAACAGGCCCCTGATTTACTATACGCCCGACTACGGCCAGACCTGGCAGTTGATCGTTAGCGGCATTTCTGCCGGCGATTTTGCACGGGTAGTCCGCGAAGACCCTATGCAACCCGGCCTTCTCTTTGCCGGCACCGAAAGCGGGCTATACCTCTCCTTCAACAACGGCCTCTTCTGGCAGCGCTTCCAGTTGAACCTGCCCAATTGCCCGGTCACCGACCTGCTCATCCACGACAACGACCTGATAGCCGCCACCGCCGGCCGCGCTTTTTGGATCCTCGACGATATCAGTCCGCTACAGCAAAGCAAAGGCGTCCTGTTCAACGGCCATGTGCAGCTCTTCCGGCCCAAAAACGCCTATCGCTTTGATGCCGCCCAGACCGAATTGCCCATTCATGGACTGGGCCAAAATCCGCCCAACGGCGTCATCATCGATTATTACCTGCCTTCAGCGATGGATACCGTGGCCTTGTCGCTGCAAATCCTCGACCGCCATGGCAAATTAGTGCGGCAGTATAGCAACCAGCTCAACCCCGCTTATGAGCGCTACGAAGGCGGGCCGCCGCCCGTGCAGGTGATGCCGGCCAAAAAAGGACTCAACCGCTTTAACTGGGACCTCCGCCGCGAGCAAATGCCCTACACCCCCGGCGTTTTTCTCGCCGACAACTACAGGGGTTGCCAGGTAGGCCCCGGTGTGTATTCGATCAGACTCGTCACGCCCAAAGACACCTTTGTACAAACATGCACCGTGCTGGCCGACCCCAACGTGCAAGCTACTCCTGCCGATTACGAGGCCCAGCAGCAATTGCTGCAAACCCTCTCACTGCAAGCCCGCGAGATTATCTGCAGCATCGCTTCCATGCGGGAAGTCAAAAAACAACTCGAATTATCCGTCGACATACTGGCAAAAATGGAAGGATCGCAGGACCTGGTCACCAACGGCAGGAATATGCTGGCCCGGATAAACAACTGGGAATCACAACTCATCCAACCCCGGCAGCAAACCTATCTCGACGTTATCAACTACCCCGGCCGCCTCTACGCCGAATTGATCTATCTGATAAAAATTGCCGACACCCACACACCCGCAGTAACACAAGGCGTTCGCACACGCGCGAAAGACCTTGTATCCACCTGGGAAAAGCAAAAAACCGACATGCTGGATATTCTCGACAATGACCTGCAAGCCTATAACAGCTTGTACAAATCAAAGGGGTTGCCGGCTATTTTGGTATCGGGAGGAGCGGGGCTGAGGTAGGGAGGGGGAGACTTTGGGACTTTACGACTGTACGACTCGCGACTGGGTCAAGAGGTCTCGAGGGGTGACTTTCAGACCCCGCAGCCGACAGCGAGATGACACATCTCCTGGCGTCGAGATGTCACCTCGCTGTGGCGGTTTAAGAATTTTCACTTATTTGGGAGAACAATTGTGCCTTCACCCGTGGCGGTAATGATCAAAGTAGGCTGGGCTACCGTACCTTCTGTGCGCATCCAGCCGTATGCATCGCGGTACTTTCCGGTTCCACCGGTTACGGTATAATATGCTGAAGATATATTAGTAAAAAAAGTATAGGCCGTTCCATCGAAGAAAACCTCATCTCCGTCTTTGTCGGCCATCACCATTTTAATCTCCATTTGCAGTGCGTTATAATCCATATTGAAAACGCAGTTCAGGATAGTCAAAGTGCTTTTATCGGCCTCAAGCCCCCCCATAAAGGAAGCTGTACCGGAGGTAAACCCTTTACTGGGCAACTGCAGGATTGTGCCGTCCGGCATATTGCAG
>JAEUUQ010000605.1 GCA_016787505.1 Saprospiraceae bacterium
TTGGCATCTCGATTGAAAGAACAGCGAGCCTTGACCACAAAAGGGTTAATCGTTAGAGAAAACCGCCGTGGTACGTTAAAGCGTATGCCCGGTGGTGTGGGGGGGACGGCGGCGAATGCCGCCTACCTATCCCGATTAGAATCCACCACGCCCCCACGGATTCGTTCCGGAGGAACGTTATCTTAGCTCTTTAGATATCGTTCCTCCGGAACGTATCCCGGTTTTTTTTCCTTTTTTTCTACAAAGATTTCGTCCCTACGGGACGTTTGCGCGCAACAAAATACTGCTTCAAATAGGTAGGGCGAAAATCAAATTGTCGCTCAAAACCCTTAGGAGACCAATTGGAGCAGGCTTTGCGGCTTGCTAACCGGCTTCAGTAATATGCTAGTAAGGGGTTTTAGCCATCAAGAATTTTCCCCACTGGCGCAAGGTTGCCATAAACAACCACTAAAACAAAAAACAAAACACGCGGGTGCGGGCGCGAGATTCAAATCTCGTGCCGCCTATGTCGGGTTCCGTCCCGACAGACACAGTACAATCGGGTAAAACCCGAAGGATAGACGGCGCAAGGTGGAATCTCGTGCCAGCGGTGTATCTTGATTGTTTTGCAAGGATGGGGCATATTTGGGTATCGGAGTGAGGTTTCAAAAGAAGGTAACGAAGCCTTTTCACCCTTTATTTGTCTTTCCCGAAGGGAATCTACAACATCATGTTAGCACTTGTCCGCTGTAGCGCCCCGTGTGCAGATGCCTTGGCGGTCATGACAACGTCAAAACTAGCCGGCTAAGCTCAGTTACACAAATCCGCAATCCCAAATCCGAAATCAAAGAATCACCTCCTCCTCCCTAAACACCACCCCATACGTCGCCAACTCCTCCAACACCGGGTCATACACCTCCTGCATGACCGGGATATTCACGCCCGTGGCTTTGATCTTGCCTTCCATCACCAGGCGAACAAAAATGCCGATGGGCAGGCCTACCAGCCGGGCCATGGCGGTGTCGTGTTCGTTGGCGCCTTTCATCACCAGCGTAGATTTGAGCAGCCGGGTCTGGTTTTCGAGGATGTACTCGAATTCGTGGTGCATGATGATCATGTCTTTGTCTCCCGGCTTGAGCGCCCATTTTTTGAGCAGCAGGTCTTCGAGTATTTGTGCAGGGGTGGCGTTGGCTACATGGATCTTGGTTTTGCGGAATAATCCCAGCCATTCGAGCTTTTCCATGACGGGGGAGTCGGCTTCCTGGTCAAGCAGGCGCGCGATGCGGTCTTTGACCGATCCCGGGCCCCCGCCGGCATAAGCCTCCATGAGCTCGTGGTAGGTGAGGTCGCCCGAATCGACGATGGGAAAGGAGTTGTCGGTGAGGCCTATTTTGCGCAGGGCGTTCCAGGCTTCGCAGAAACCGGTGTGCCGGATGGTGCCGCGCAGGATGTTGGGAATGCCGCTCAGGCCGTAGACGTCGCGGTAGAGCAAGGAGTCGCGGTTGGCGTAGACTTCGTAGTCGCCCATGCCGGGGATGTCTACTACCCAGTATTTGGTGAACAAGCGGTTGTAGGGGATATACCTGAATTTGCCGCCTTCGAGAAACTGCGCGGTGCCTTGTCCCGCCAATACGACATTGCGAGGGTTCCAGGTGAATTTGTAGTGCCAGGGATTGTCGTCGCTTTCAGGGGCGATGAGTCCGCCGGTATAAGAGCGGAAGGCCGTCAGTTGGCCGCCGTGTTGTTTGATCTGGTGGATTTTTTGCATCGCCGACATGTGGTCGATGCCGGGGTCGAGACCCATTTCTCCCATGAAGATGAGGTCGTGGCTGCGGGCGGCATCGCTCAATTTGTGCATCTCCTGCGATACGTACGAGGCCGTGATGAGGTGTTTTTTGAGCTTGATGCAGTCTAGCGCGACTTCGATGTGCAGGTGCGCGGGCATCAGCGAGACTACAATGTCGTGGCGACTGATGAGGTCGCGGCGGTCGTTGACTTTCAGCACGTCGAGCCAGGCGGCGCGGCCGTTGGGGTGGTCGTTGACTTTTTGCTTGGCCAACTCGGGGTCGGCATCGGCGACGGTGACGGTCCAGTTGCGGTCACGGGCCTTCTCGAGTACGTAGTTGATGAGCGCCGTGGATGACCTGCCGGCGCCTATGATGAGTATATTGTTCATTTGCGGTAGCTTTTTGTAATAAGAACGCGCCGAAAGATAGCGCTTTGCCAGTATTCTTTTAATTTTGACAACTGGTGTATTATGTAAATTTTATTTGCGATGCGGGAAGTTGAGCTGATCACGAAAGTGCAAGTGTTTGAAAACGAGGCCGAATTACCTGGTCAGGAAGGTGTGTTGATGCGGGAAGCCCACGAGGCGCTCGCTAAGTCGTACGCGCCCTATTCCAAATTTAACGTGGGCGCCGCCTTATTATTGGCCAACGGGGAGCTGATTTCCGGCGCCAACCAGGAAAATGCCGCCTATCCGATGTGCCTCTGCGCTGAACGGGTGGCCTTAGGGGCTGCTACGTCTGTGTATCCCGGCGTGGCGGTCACGGCTATCGCGATTACGATTAAAAGCAGCCACCAGGTGGTGAACCGCCCCGCAGCGCCGTGCGGCGCCTGCCGCCAGGTGATCTGCGAGACGTCAAACCGCCAAGGACAACCCATCGTGGTGCTGATTAAAGGCGAAACGGGGCCCATCTACCGCTTTAATGATGCGGTTGATTTGCTGCCGCTTTCTTTCGATAGCTCGTATTTGTGAGACTTTACGACTTTACGACTGTACGACTTTACGATCAGGGGAATTTCACGTATTTTTATCATCCCTCTTAAGATAGGACAGTTTGCTCACCTGAAAATGCGGGAATATGAGTTTTAAAATCGGTCAAACCGTAAAGATCACCCCCAGCCAAATTGATGAAGACACCGGCACGGATATAAGCGGCTGGTGCGGCCGGGTTGTCGGATTCGACGGCGCCTTTCTCGAAATTCAATTGGACAGCCTTACGCTGCAAAACCTGCCGGTTGAATACATCGTCAATTCCATTGAGGGCGGTTATGAATACTTCACTTATGTCATAGAGCCGAAAGACGTAAAGGCCGTACCCCCGCGCGACAAACCGGAGGACGTGCAAGCCATGCGGGAGAAAATAGAGGCGCACTACGAAACAAAGGGAAAGCTCGTACAGGATTTCCGTCAGTCCTTACTTTCCCTGCTCCATTCTATCAAAGGCAGTGGCGCTTTCGTCGCTTGGGGAGTACATGATTTCGTACCGCCGGGCTTGTATATAGAAGGCCTCGGTGAAATCGGCCTGCCCCTGACGCCCCTGCAGGCCAAGTCTATCATTGCAGAAGCCAAAAGAGCGCCTTTTGGCCAAAGCAGCCGCACCATTACCGACACTACCGTGCGCAGCGCCTGGGAGATAGACGCCGATAAGGTGTCGTTCGCCAACCCGGCATGGGAAAAACTGATGTCGGGCATCCTCGGCCAGGTAAAAACTGAACTGGGCATCGAAAAAAACCGCGTTGGAGCTTCTCTTTATAAATTGCTGTTGTATGAAACCGGCGATTTTTTTCTGCCGCACCGGGACTCAGAGAAGGAGAACGGAATGTTCGGCACTTTGGTAGTTGGACTGCCCGGGACACATACGGGCGGCGAATTAATCGTGGGCTTCGACGGCAGGGAAAAAGGCATTGACTTTTCCGAAGCGGCAAGCAATTACCAAATTCCTTACGCGGCGTTTTATGCCGATTGCGAGCATGAAATCAAGCCTGTAACATCAGGGTATCGCATGGTACTGGTGTATAATCTGGTGCATCAAGCTAAAAACAAGCGTATCACAAGCCCTCAATTCAGCGCTCAGACAGACGAACTTTCCAATCTGCTGAAAGCCGCCGAAGCCGGTTTCGACAATTTTCCCGCAGCCGTGTTGCTGGGACACCAATACACGCCGGCCAATTTTTCGCTGTCCCAACTCAAATTGGACGACCGCCCCCGCGCCGAAGCCCTCCTGGCCGCAGCCGATAAAGCGGGGTATTTCGCCAAACTGGGATTAGTGACGCATTACCGGATGGGCGAACTTGAAAGCGATTTTTACTACGATAGCTACAGGCGCCGGGGGCGCTATTACGACGATGACGAAGAGGATGAAGAGGGCGGCGGAGGCTCTATGGGGGAAGTCTATGAGGAGTACACTACCGTGGAGCATTGGGCTGACGACGACGACCGCCCGGGTTTGGGCGATTTCAGCATCCGCGACAGCGACATCATCAGCGACGTGGCACTCGGCGAGGGCGACCCCGACGAACAGGAAGAGGAAGGCTATACCGGCAACGCCGGCATGACCGTCGAATACTGGTATCACTACGGCGCAGTGTTCTTCTGGCCCAAACGCATACATGCCAATGTGCTCGCTCAATTAGACCGCTCTTCCCAGTTGCAATGGCTCGACTACTACGCCCGCAAATGGGAGGACCAGGAACTGGACGCCAAGAATAACCTCAAGGAGTTGCTGAAGCAGATGCATAGAAATCTTCCCGACGGCCAGGAACGCCATGTATATCATAATGACTTCAGCCCTATAGCCGCAGCTCTGGCGCGCTTGCAAGATGAGAAATTCCTTCGCAAAACAGGTGTGAGCATTTTGGGCGGCGCATTTCGCTACATTCAACCCGAACAGTGGCTTGCGCTGATGCGGGCCTACGACCCTGCACTCTTGCATCCGGCCTTCCTCCAGGCTGCCGGCAGCAAACGCAAAGGTGTGCTGCGCCATCTGCTGGAGGTACTTGTCGTTTTGGACTCAAACGATTTTTTAGATTTCGTGAACCTGCAAATGAAGGCTTTCCCGGCCTTCTTAAAAGAGGTTGAGCTCTATAAGGCAAAGGAACCGGCACTGCCGTTCCGACGGTATGAAAGCGAAGATACCTCCCGAAGGGATAAATTGCGCGCCATTGTGGCAAACTTCCTGGCTTTGAGCCATTACTGCGATGCCGATGCCAAATGGCGCGAGGATGCATTTGAAGCGCTGTGCAAGGAGCTGCCCCGGGAGTATGTGAACGATGTGCTCATAGCCGTGCTGACGGCCGAAGACTACAACGATAACCCCCTGGCCGCCGCTCTTCGCGAGATTTGCCGCGAAGACCTGCTGAAACGCACCGCCGTAAAGCCTACACCGCTGCCCGACTGGTCGCGCCCGATGCCTTCCGAAAAATATAACAAACGTATATGGGACATCCTGCGCCCTTTCCTCAGTTCGCCAACCCAGCAGGTGTTCGACTACCGGGCGCCGGAAGCCGAACGCAAAACAATGGAGACCGCCATTCGCTCTGTGACCATAGACCTGAAAATGGACACCATCACCATCGGGCGGCCCTACACCCTACGACTCACGAAAACCCAAGCAGCCTATGAGCGCGCCTTGTCCGACTGGTGGGAAGATATGCGGCTACTGGAGAAGATATAGGCGGTGAGACTGTGAGACTGTAAGACTGTAAGACTGTACGACTTTACGACTGTAAGAAAAGGGAAATTTCACGTATCTTTATTTCTCCAATTTTACGTCGTAAAGTCGTAAAGTCGTAAAGTCGTAAAGTCGTAAAGTCGTAAAGTCGTAAAGTCCTAAAGTCCTAAAGTCGTACAGTCGTAAAGTCGCAAAGTCCTAAAGTCGCAAAGTCGCAAAGTCGTACAGTCTCAAAGTCTCCCCAAATCCTCCGGCGTATCAATGCCTATCGTTTCCAGCTCGGTCAGTCCCACATAAATCCGGTAACCCGCCTCCAGCCAACGCAGTTGCTCGAGCGACTCGGCTAGTTCGTACGTTCCATGGGGTAGTTTTCCCAAATCTTGCAATACGCTATTGCGAAAAGCATAAATACCGATATGCTTAAAGTGGAGCCCTTTCGACAGCCAGTCTTCGTGGTCGAGGTTGCGCAGATAGGGAATAGGGTGCCGGCTGAAATACATGGCAAAACCGTTTTTGTCAGAAACTACTTTCACCACATTGGGGTTAAATAAAGGGTGTTCGTCCGTTATTCGCTTGGCGAGCGTGGCAATGGCCAGTTCGGGGTGTTGCGCAAAAGGCGCGATGACCGCGTTGATTTGTGCGGGGTCGATAAAGGGTTCATCGCCCTGGATGTTGACTACCACGTCCATCTCCGGATAGGACGCCGCCACCTCTGCACAGCGGTCGGTGCCGCTTTGGTGAGAGATTTCGGTATACATCACGGGGGCGCCGATAGATTCTGCATGCCGGTAAATGCGCTCGTCGTCGGTAGCAATGACCACTTTTTGCAGCAAATCGGCTTTACAAGCCTGGTTGTATACGCGCTGCAGCATACTTTGTCCGTTAATATCGACTAAAGGTTTGCCCGGAAAGCGTGTTGACGCGTAGCGGGCAGGTATGATTCCGAGGGTTTTCATATTTTTGCGTTAAAATTAAATACTATGAGTACTACCTTACGCGCCCTGCCTACTTTTTTGCTGTGGTGCGCCCTGATTACCAATACCCAGGCAACCGGTGACAGTCTGCGCTATTTATTGCCCAAAGATACCGTCTTCCTTACGATTGAAGGGGAAGAAAAGTATTTTGATCACCGCCTGGAAAAAAAACAAACCCTGTATTCGCTGTCGCGATTTTACGGTCTGTCGGTGGAGGAATTGTATTACTACAACCCCGGTTTGAAAGAAAAATCGGGGTTGGTGGGACAAGCCATACGCATTCCGATTCCCAATAGGGCGATAAAACGGTATAAAGACAATACATTTGCCGCCGGTAAACACGCTTCGGTATATTATGTGGTGAAAAAAGGCGATACGATGTTCCGCATTTGCCGAACGTATTTTCGCATGCCGATGGAGATTATTATGGAGCGCAACGATATGACTTCCACTACCGTCAAGGAAGGCCAGCGCATCCACGTAGGCTGGATAAGTACGGAGGGTGTGCCCGAGAGTTTCCGGCAGTTTTCCGGCGACCCCAACTCGCGGCGCAACGAGGCGATGTCGCGTATCTATCAACGCGAAAAAGCAGCCAAAAAGGAAAAAGAACACCAGGGAGTGGCCTATTGGCAGAAAAACAGCAAGGAAGATTCCGACTTTTACGCCCTGCACCGCCACGCTCCGATCAAATCGGTGATCGCCGTGACAAACCCCATGAGCAAACGCACGGTGTATGTGAAGGTGATCGGCAGAATCCCGGATACGGTGTACGGCGATGATGTGGTGGTGGTGCTTTCACCCATTACCGCCAAAGTGCTAAACGCTAAAGATCCCAGGTTTTTTGTGAGGGTGAAATATTGGGAATAATAAGAAGTAGGACAATTATTATTGCCTTGAATGCCATTAGCTACCTTTGTTTGCCCCATCCCTAAAAGGAGCAAAAGCAGCTAATGGCTGGGCTCCCTTTAGGGTAAGGGGTAAAACCGGCCATTAGCTGCCCTCTGGGCAAATTGTTATTTAGGTATTAACTTTGCCCTCGTATTAAGTTTTACAAATTACATAAAATGCAATATTACGACAACATCCTTCAAACCATCGGCAATACGCCGTTGGTGAAACTGAATAGGGTAGTGGAGGGCGTTCCTGCCTTGGTACTGATGAAAGTGGAGACTTTCAACCCCGGCCATTCTATCAAGGACCGCATGGCGGTGAAGATGCTGGATGACGCAGAACAACGCGGCGATATCGCCCCGGGCGGCACGATTATCGAATGTACCTCGGGCAATACGGGTATGGGACTGGCCATAGCAGCTGTGGTGAAAGGTTACCGCTGTATTTTTACGACCAGCGACAAGCAGTCGAAGGAAAAAATCGATATGCTGAAGGCCCTGGGCGCCGAGGTGATCGTGTGCCCCACCAACGTCGAACCCGAAGACCCCCGTTCGTATTATTCGGTAGCCGAACGACTCAGTAAGGAGATTCCCAATTCCTATTGGTGCAATCAATACGATAATTTATCGAACCGCACGGCGCACTACGAAAGCACCGGCCCTGAAATCTGGCGCCAAACCGACGGCAAGGTGACCCACCTGATTGTCGGCGTAGGCACGGGCGGCACTATATCGGGCGTGGCAAAATATCTCAAGGAGCAAAACCCCGATATCCAGATTTGGGGCGTGGATACGTATGGCTCGGTGTTTAAAAAATACCACGAGACGGGCATCTTTGATCCCAACGAGATTTATCCCTATATCACCGAAGGCATCGGCGAAGATATCCTGCCCAAAAATGTGGATTTTTCTCTGATCGACCACTTTGAGAAGGTGAGCGACAAAGACGGCGCTGTGATGGCCCGCCGCATTGCCCGCGAGGAAGGCATTATGCTCGGTTATTCCGCCGGCTCGGCCGTGGCCGGACTCCTGCAGCTCAAAGACCGCCTCAGCAAAGACGATGTGGTGGTAGTAGTGATCCACGACCACGGCAGCCGCTACGTAGGTAAAATCTACAACGATGACTGGATGCGCGAACGAGGTTTCCTGGATACCGAACTGAAGGTGAAAGATGTCATTTCCCGCAAAAAGGACAAAAGTTTTATCACGGTGGATATCGCCGACACGGTGCGCCACGCCTTCCAACTGATGAAAAACAATGACATCTCCCAGTTGCCAGTCACCAAAAACGGCGATTTCGTGGGCGCAGTTACCGAAAGCTCGGTATTAACTTACCTGCTTGAAAATCCGATGCAAAACACGGAAAAAACGGTGGAAACGGTAATGGGCGATCCTTTTCCGGTTGTCAGCGAAGATCTGCCCTTCAACCAACTTAGTAAGTATATCAGTAAAACGATCCCAGCCGTACTCGCCAAAGACAAGGCCGGCGGAATTCATATTCTGACGCAGTATGATATTATTCAGGCGGTGTAGTCGATGTGCTAATTTGCTAATTTGCTGATGTGCTAATTTGCTAATATTTAAAAATTATAATATTAATAATTATCAGCACATCAGCACATCAGCACATCAGCACATCAATCTTTAAGTATCTCCCTGGAAATCACCAACTTCTGAATCTCCGAGGTACCCTCGCCGATCGTACAGAGTTTGGCGTCGCGGTAGAACTTTTCTACGGGATAATCTTTGGTATAGCCGTAGCCGCCGAAGATTTGCACGGCTTCGTTGGCCACCGAGACGGACACTTCCGAGGCATAGTACTTGGCCATGGCCGAAATCTTAGTGGTATTGCCGCCGTTGTCTTTGACGTGGCCGGCCTGGCGGATGAGGAGTTCGGAGGCCTGGATTTGGGTGGCCATATCGGCCAGTTTGAAGCTAATACCCTGGAACGAAGAGATGGGCTTGCCAAATTGCTCGCGTTCTTTGGCGTATTTCACCGAGGCCTCGTAAGCGCCTTTGGCAATGCCCAGCGACAGCGCTGCGATAGAGATGCGACCGCCATCTAGAATTTTCATAGCCTGGATAAAACCTTCGCCTTCGCTGCCCAGCATCTGGCTTTTGTGTATGCGGCAGTTGTCGAAGATGAGTTCTGATGTTTCGGAGGCGCGCATGCCCAGTTTGTTTTCTTTTTTGCCGGCTTGGAAGCCCGGTGTGCCGCGTTCTATGATAAACGCCGTCATGCCGTGGCTGTCGAGTAACTCGCCGGTTCTCACTATCACTACGGCTACATGCCCCGACTTGCCGTGGGTGATAAACGTTTTAGCGCCGTTGATCACATAGTAATCGCCGTCGCGTTCGGCTACACAGCGCATGCGGCCGGCGTCGCTGCCTGTATTGGGTTCGGTGAGCCCCCAGGCGCCGATCCATTCGCCCGAAGCCAGTTTGGGGAGGTATTTGGCTTTCTGTATTTCATCGCCAAATTGCAGGATGTGGTTCGTGCAAAGCGAATTGTGGGCTGCCACCGAAAGTCCGATAGACCCGCACACTTTGGCGATTTCCTCTATGATGGTGATGTATTCCTGGTAGCCCAGTTCAGCGCCGCCGTATGCTTCGGGCACCAAAACGCCGAGGAAACCGTATTTTCCCATTTCGTGAAATAAATCCATAGGGAAATGCTGCGCTTCGTCCCATTCCATGACGTGTGGACGAATGTGCTGCTCCGCAAAGTCGCGGGCGCTTTCTTTAATTAGTTGTAAATTGTCGAGTGCTTCAACTTTCATGTGTGATTGGTTTTATCCTGTCTCGTATTTTTGTTATAATAATAAAAAGCCAAAATTGTTCGGATGGTAGAGACGCAAAATTTTGCGTCTCTACCATCCCAACGCTTCTTTCATCTTAAAATAAATGCTGGTATTCTCATACACCCCTGCAAACATATCCGCTTTCGGGCCGTAGGCGAATACCGGGATCAGCGCGCCGGTATGGCCGTTGGTGGTGAAAACCGGTTTTATCTTGCCCATGCTGGAATTGGGGTTTATGGCTACGCCTCCGCTTTCGTGGTCGGCGGTGACCAGCACCAGCGTATCGCCGCGGCGCTGGGCAAAATCGAGGGCGAGCCCTATCGCTTTGTCAAAATCGAGGACTTCGTCGATGAGGATGCTGCCTTCGTTGGCATGCGCTGCCCAATCGATCTGAGAGCCTTCAATCATGATGAAAAACCCTTTTTCGCCTCGTTCTGCCAGAAAATTCAGGCCCTTTTGGGTTGCATCGGGCAAATAGTCGCGCCCCAATGAAGCATGCAAGGGGTGGTTGTCAGCCGTAAAATAAACCAAATTAGTCCTGGGGTCGAGTTCGATAGTGCGCAATTCGGCCTGGGAGTAGTCCCACACCTTGTACCCCCGTTTTCTCCATTCTGATACGAGATCGCGCTCGTCGAGGTTGCGCCTGTCGAAAAACTTTTTCCCGCCGCCGATCAGCAAGTCCATTTCTGTGCTCATGAAATCTGCTGCAATTTCTTCGTAGAGCACGCGCAAGGGCTCGTGCGCCGCGAAGCTGGCCGGGGTAGCGTGTACTATGCTTGAAGTGGCGATCATCCCGGTAGCCAGGCCTCTTTCTTCGGCTTCTTCCAGGATAGTTTTACAGGCAACTGTATCTTTATTTACGCCGATAGCGTTGTTGTATGTCTTTATGCCACATGCAAATGCGGTAGCGCCTGCGGCAGAATCCGTAACCAAATCGTCGAAAGAATACGATTTATGGAGTCCCACCACTGGAAATCGCTCAATATTCAAAGGTTTAAGGCTTTGAAATAAACCCACAGAAAGCGCGGATAAGCCCATGCCGTCGCCGATCATCAAGATAATATTCTTAGGCTTTTCGCTCATTTGCACAGGAACGGCAGGCATTTCAGGCGCTACGGGCTTGGCGCAAGAAAGCAAAAAAACAAGCAAAATTCCTATGAGGCTGTTTCGGCTCTTATCCTGCATCACAATGTTGTTTTTTTTCACAGCTTTTATGGATTACTTATTGCTGAGGGCTTAGAGATTTAAAGCGATTATTTTGATTTAGTCGATGAATTTAAAATTATAGTCCAAATAAGTGTTTTGTTTGTCGATGTACTGGAATATTATTCTAAACCATCGTAACTTTGCGGTGTTGTTGTAACAGGACCGTATGTTAATGTTTCCGTCCTGGTGCAACGGCCGCTAAAAAAAAATCTCTTTAAAGAGAATTGTAGATAGAGTTACCGACTGTTGCAAAAAATAATATCTCATGACACCCCGTACACACCTAACGCTTATTGCGCTCTTGTGTTTATTGGCGCCGATGTTCACCCTCGCCGCACCTGCCGGTTTCGGCGCAGAACAGGAGGACAAAAGTAAAAGTATTTTTGATCATTTGACGCGATCGGAGCCCCTCGAAATTACGATTCGCACCGATTTGGGCGAATTGATCAACAACAGGCGCAGGGATACTTACCAGGAAGCGCTATTCAGCTACGAAGACCTCTCAGGCGCCGAGGCCTCCAGTACTATCGAAATCAAGCCCCGAGGCAAGTTTCGCCGCCGCGTGTGCGACTTCCCTCCGCTTAAGCTCAAGTTTCCCAAAAAGCAATTACTCGCCGCCGGCTTTTCAGAGCACAACGATCTGAAACTGGTTACCCACTGCGTGGACGACAAGGAGATCGGACAGGATTATTTGCTTCGCGAATACCTGATTTACAAGCTGTATAACGAGCTTTCAAGCAATAGCTTTCGCGTTCAGCTGGTGAAAGTGACCTACGAAGACAACGGCCCCGCCAACCTGGGCAAGATCAAACGCTTCGGGTTT
>JAEUUQ010000607.1 GCA_016787505.1 Saprospiraceae bacterium
CTCTCCGGCGTTTATCCTCGAAGTAGGCGAGGGAAAAACCCTTTGCATCCCCACTATTTTTGTGACTTATTCCGGCGATGCGCTCGACTATAAATTGCCCCTGCTTAAATCGCAGGCTTATCTCGAAAAAGCCGCCATCCCGGTGTGCCGCCTGTTCGACGATAATGTGAACCGCGTGATAACCACTTTGGGCTGGGAACAGGAGTACTTCCTCGTCGACGAATCGCTGTATAACGCCCGGCCTGACCTCGTAATGACGGGTCGTACCCTGCTGGGCAAACATTCGCCCAAAGGCCAGCAATTGGAAGACCACTATTTCGGCTCTATACCCGAGCGCGTTTACGCATTTATGCGCGATCTCGAAACCGAGTGCCACAAGCTGGGCATTCCCGTACGCACTCGCCACAACGAAGTAGGCCCCGGCCAATACGAACTGGCGCCCATGTACGAGGAAGTCAACGTAGCCGTAGACCACAACCAGCTGCTGATGGACCTGATGGATCGCGTAGCGCACCGCCATCGTTTCCGCGTATTGTTGCACGAAAAACCCTTCGCCGGCGTCAACGGCTCGGGCAAGCACAACAACTGGTCGATGGCCACCGATACCGGCAAAAATCTGCTGTCGCCAGGCCCTACGCCGGGCCGCAACCTGCGCTTTCTTACTTTTTTTGTAAATACTATAAAAGCCGTACACCGCTATGCCGACCTCCTGAGGGCCAGCGTGGCTTCGGCTTCCAATGACCACCGCCTCGGCGCCAACGAAGCGCCCCCGGCTATCGTATCGGTATTTATCGGCGAATCGCTTACCAAAGTGCTCCACGATATCGAAGCCGGCATCGTGGCCGACGCCGCCGGCGTCAAGGAATTGCTCGACCTGCTCAGCAAAATCCCCAACCTCGAACGCGACAATACCGACCGCAACCGCACTTCTCCTTTTGCCTTCACCGGCAATAAGTTTGAAATACGCATGGTGGGGTCTTCGATGAACTGCGCTGCACCTATGACTGTGATGAATACGATCGTGGGCCGGCAATTGCTCGAGTTTAAAGAAGAAACCGACGCCCTGATCAAAAAAGGGATGGACAAAGACAGCGCCGTATTGAGCGTGCTCAAGCGGTATATCACAGAATCGAAGCCCATACTGTTTGAAGGCGACGGCTACAGCGACGCCTGGAAAGAAGAAGCGGCCCGCCGCGGACTCAGCAATACGCCCAATACCCCCGACGCACTGTCTACCTACCTCAGCGAGGAGGTACTCGACTTGTTTACTCAAAGCGGCGTATTTACCGAAAGGGAATTGCACGCCCACTACGATGTGATGTGCGAAAGCTATAACCTCAAATTGCAGATCGAATCGCGCACATTGGGTGAAATGGTGGTCAATCACATCCTGCCCTCAGCTATCCGCTATCAGACCATGCTGGCAGATAACGTGGCTTCACTCAAAGCCATCGACATGCCCGAAGAAACCTACCAGGCCCAACTCGACTTGGTGCGCCGCATCAGCGAGAACGTGAATCGCATGAAAACAAGTGTTGAACAAATGACTACCGCCCGCAAACAGGCGAATAGGATAGCACACGCCATCGACAAAGCCATGGCCTACTGCAATCTCGTCAAACCTCACATGCAGGAAATCCGGGTTTATGCCGACCGCCTCGAATACCTGGTAGAAGACCAGGAGTGGCCGCTGGTGAAGTATCGCGAACTTATGTTTTTGAGATAAATCCGTTTTGATTAACGTTTTGGGCTAAAATACATTGTTTTCTTAAACAAAACGACATACCCGCTGTTGTGAAGGTTGTTTAACGAAAAAACGCAAAACAACCTTGAGCAAGCGAGTTATCGTAATCGGATCTGGATTCGCAGGGCTTTCGGCAGCCACTAACCTGGCAGCAAAGGGCTTTGACGTAACAGTGTTGGAGAAAAACGACGTACCTGGCGGCCGCGCCCGTAAGTTCGAAGTAGACGGATTTATGTTCGATATGGGTCCCAGTTGGTACTGGATGCCCGACGTATTCGAGCAGTATTTTGGCAGCTTCGGCAAAAAACCGTCTGATTATTACGAGCTCGTACGACTCGACCCATCCTACCGCATTATTTTCGGGAAAGACGATATCATGGAAGTGCCCGCGTATCGCGAGGCGCTAAAAGCCATGTTTGAGCGCTACGAACCGGGCAGCAGCCGGCAATTGGAGCGCTTTCTTGCCGAAGCCGAATACAAATACCGGGTGGGCATGGGCGAATTTGTGCACAAACCCAGCCATTCGATTTGGGAATTTGCCGACCTGCGCATCCTCATCAGCATGTTCCGCCTGCAAATGTTCAACTCGATGTCGGCCCACGTGCGCAAACTTTTCAAAAACGAACAGCTCATTCAGTTACTCGAATTTCCGGTGTTGTTCCTCGGCGCTACCCCCGAAAAAACGCCGGCCATGTACAGCCTGATGAACTATGCCGACCTCGAATTGGGCACCTGGTACCCCATGGGCGGTATGTTTAAAATCGTAGAGGCCATGATCGACCTGGCCCGCGAAAAAGGCGTTAAATTCGAACTCGGCCAGGAAGTACGGCAAATAACGATCGAAAACGGCCGCGCTACTCAGGTTATTACCCAAAATAATACCTACCCCGCCGACATCGTAGTGGGCGGCGCCGACTACCACCACGTAGAACAACAGCTACTGCCTGCTGCACACAGGCAATATTCCCCGGCCTATTGGGATCGCCGCACCATGGCGCCTTCGTCGTTGTTATTTTATTTGGGTGTAAATAAACGAATACAAGGCCTCAAGCACCACAACCTATACTTTGACGAAGATCTCAAGCAACACGCCGTTGAGATCTACGACAATCCGAAATGGCCCGAAAAGCCCCTGTTTTACGTCTGCGCACCATCGGTCACCGACCCCAGCGTAGCGCCGGAGGGCTGCGAAAACCTCTTTGTATTGATTCCGCTGGCCCCCGGCCTCGAAGATACGCCCGAGCGCAGAGAAGAATACTACGACATCGTCATGACCCGCCTGGAGCAAATGACCGGTCAAGATATCCGTTCGCACGTAGTCTACAAACGTTCTTTTGCGCATCAGGATTTCGAGCGCGACTACCATGCTTTCAAGGGCAATGCCTATGGCTTAGCCAACACCCTTTTACAAACCGCCTTTTTAAAACCCAAAATGAAAAGCAAGACAGTCAGCAATTTATATTTTACCGGTCAGCTTACTACCCCGGGGCCCGGCGTTCCGCCGTCGCTCATATCAGGCCAAGTAGTTGCCGAGGTCATTACAAAAGCCCATACACCCTAAACGCTAATAACAACTATCTGACCATGATGCAACTATACAACGACACCTGCATGGCGTGTAGCCAATTGATCACAAAGCGCTACAGCACCTCCTTTTCGATGGGCATCCGCGTATTCGACGAGCATCTGCGGCCACCTATCTATGCTATTTACGGATTTGTGCGTTTTGCCGATGAAATCGTAGATACCTTCCACGACTATCCCAAAGCGCAATTGCTGGATCGCTTCCGGAAGGATACTTATGACGCCATCGAACAGGGCATCAGTCTCAACCCCGTATTGCAGGCTTTTCAGGAAACTGTGCACCGATACGGCATCGAACGCGAGCTCATCGACGCGTTCCTGCGCAGCATGGAAATGGACCTGCACCACCACACCTACGAAGACAGCCTTTACCAGGAATATATTTACGGCTCCGCCGAAGTGGTAGGCCTTATGTGCCTGCGCGTCTTCTGCGACGGAGACACTGACCTCTACGACCGCCTCAAATCGCCGGCCCGCAGCTTAGGCGCCGCATTCCAAAAAATCAACTTCCTGCGCGACATGCGCAGCGATTTCGACGAGCGGGGACGGGTGTACTTCCCCGGCGTCGATTTCACAGCCTTTACCCCCGAAGACAAATTGATGATCG
>JAEUUQ010000639.1 GCA_016787505.1 Saprospiraceae bacterium
TAAACACATAAACATGAAATGGTACCCCAACCTGGTACTCGCTGCAGCGCAAGCGCTGGCCGACATATTTGACGAAGGATATTACGCCGACAAAGTCATAGAGCGCACGCTCAAATCGGACCCCCGCTGGGGATCGCGCGATAGGGCCTTTATTGCCGAAAGTGTCTACGAAGTGGTGCGCTGGTACCGCCGGCTCGACGTATTGGCCCAGCCCCAACCCGATAATCTCGATGCTTATCAAAGGCTAATAGGCGTGCACTATCTCCTGCAAGGTGAAACGCTGCCCGATTGGCCGGTATTTCAAGGGTTAGCCGAAACGGTAGCGCGCAACCGCCCCGCCTCGCCATCGTATGCGCTCGCAGCTTCCATCCCCGATTGGCTCGAAGAACTGGGACAAGCCGAATTGGGCGATTTGTGGCATCCTACGATGGATGCGCTCAACCAACCGGCCAAACTCGTAGTACGCGCCAATACGCTGAAAGTAACCCGGCAACAACTCAAAGACAAACTCGCCGAAGCGGAAATCGCTACCACCGAACTCGGCGCCGACGCCCTCGTGCTTCATACCCGTAAAAACTTGTACAATAGCCCCCCCTTTAAAGAAGGATGGATGGAAATCCAGGATTATTCTTCCCAACAGGTCGCCCCCTTTCTGGATGTAGCCCCCGGTATGCGCGTTATCGACGCCTGTGCAGGCGCGGGCGGAAAAACCCTACACCTGGCTGCGCTTATGCATAACAAAGGCCGCATCATCGCACTCGACACGGAAGCCTGGAAGCTCGACGAATTAAAACGCCGGGCCCGGCGGGCAGGCGTAGGCATCGCCGAAATCAGGCCCATCGCCAACAACAAAGTCATCAAGCGACTAGCCGCCTCGGCCGACCGCGTGCTGATAGACGCTCCCTGCTCAGGATTAGGCGTATTGCGCCGAAACCCCGACGCCAAATGGAAACTCACCGAAGAATTTGTCGACAACCTCCACCAAACCCAGCAGAAGATCCTGCACAGCTATAGCCAAATGGTGAAACCAGGCGGGAAACTGGTGTACGCTACCTGCAGCATTTTACCTTCAGAAAACGAAGCGCAGGTAGAAGCTTTTTTACAACAACACGCCCATGAATACCGCTTGTTGGATTCGCGGCATATCCTGCCGCAAGACGAGGGCTTCGACGGCTTTTATATGGCATGTCTGGAAAGACTTAAGTGAGTCCAAACTGCATACCAAACCGGGCCGATATGGTTTCTCCCGCTTTGACCACGATTAGTCCTTCTCCATTGTTAAAAGCGTCGATATTACAGGTCATAGGCTCTACAGCCAGCGATTGCCGGTGTGGAGGGGTAAATATTTGTATAAAGTTGAACTTACCCCCTCCCGTTTCCTGCCAATAATGGAGTTTCCCCTTTTCTCCTTTTATCATAATCTGCGCCTTTCCTTCCAGGGGGGTAAGCGCAAAACAATTATCGAGAATATCAGCCCCCAGGCGCTTGGGCTCGGCGTATTCATCATATTCGTATCGCTTGCCGGTGGGAATCATCTGCTGGTCGATGCCCACCATTTCACAAGGCGGCAATTGCATCACCAGGTTATCCGTACTGTCCGACAGCTGATAATACGGATGCCAACCCAGGCCTACCGGTATCGCAATGGCCATGTCGTTGGTGAAATGCAAGGTCACTTCGAAACGGTCGGGCGCATACAGCGAAAAAGTGATGGCATAAGTAAACCGAAAAGGATAAGCCTGATGAATCATCGCCGGACTGTATACGCAAGTTATGTGCGCCTGGTCTTCTTCACAACGAATCTCCGACACTTGCATAGGTTTGTCCATGCCAAATCCATGCAGTGCCGTATGCGTAGCCGCATCGTTTATCGTAAAAAAGTAATAATTGCCTTCCCATTCATAGCGCCCGTCTTTCAGGCGATTGGGAAAAGGGAATAATACCGTGTTTTTTGCCCAGCGGTTAATCTGAAGTTCTTCCGGCGTTTGGTACCCGTCGAGGATAGAAACCCCGCGAAGTTGCAGATCGAGCACGCAAGCGCCAAAGCCGGGTACGAGCGCCAGTGAGCAGCCCGTTTCAGGTTGGCCGACGATGTGTTGTTCGTAGGAGCCGAAAGATGTTATACGATGCTGGAAGGACATAATTTGTTGTTAGGCAAATACCTCTCGTAGGTCAAGTGCCAATTCTGGAAAGATATGCGCTTTCAGCGTGTCATCATCAACAAGCGGCGCCAGGCCTATATACTTCCCCGCCTCATTAAGTACGAATACTAACACAACCTTTTCCAAGGGGTTGACGACCCAATACTCCCGCACGCCCGCTTCTTCGTATACTTCAAATTTAATTTTTAATTCTCTTTTGCTATTGCCTGGCGAGAGGATTTCAACAATAAGGTCGGGGGCGCCGGCGCAGCCACGCTCGTCCAGTTTGGAGTCATCACAGATGACGCATAGATCGGGTTGTACCACTGTACTATCCTGTCCTTTTTTTCTGCTCACAGGAAGGCGAACGTCAAAAGGAGCGGCAAATACTTTACACGATTTACCCTTAAAATAATTCCAAAATATCCCTTGGATATTACCTGATACATGCTGATGTGCCGTTCCCGGCGCTGGGCTCATCTTGAGAATACGCCCCCTGATGAGTTCAACCCGTTCTTTTAAGCGCCACAGCAGATAATCTGCATACGTATAGCGCCCTTCCGGGTCAAGCTGGGAAATATCGGTAATTGGCTTAACTACGGTATCCATTTGCTTAAATTGAACCTTAAATTTAAGATTTTTTAGCATTCAATCATCCCACCACAAAAAACTATTCCGTAAGCAATCGCAGCAGCACCCCGTTTGTCCAGCCGAAACCGTCTTGTACGGGGTATTCACCGCCGCCGGCTTCGAGACTGAGGTCCATTACGTTGTATTTTTCCACCATTTTACCGGTGTTCTTGTAAACTTTTACATTGAGGGCCACCCAATTATTTTTGATTTTATCGGCCAGTTCATCAAAGCCGTAGTTGCGAAGCCCCTGGATGGCCATCCATTGCAAGGGCGCCCAGCCGTTGGGGGCATCCCATTGCTCGCCGGTGTTGATAAGCGTGGTGGTCAGGCCGCCGGGTTTGAGGAAATCGCGTTCGAGCATAGCTGCCACAGATTTGGCCTGCTCGGGAGTGGCCATTTTGAAAAACAAAGGATAAGCAGTGGCCAATGAAGGCGCCTGGGTCAACTTCTTGTTTTGGAAGTCGTAATCCATAAAACAGCCACGTTGGGCATCCCAGCAATACTTTTGTAATGCGCGGAGCCGGCGACCGGCCAAACCTGCATACATTTTTGCATTGGTTGAATCGCCTTTTGTATAATAAGCATCGGCAATCGTCAACTCCAGGTTGTACAGCAGCGCGTTGAGGTCGGGCGGCACCATGGCAGTGGTACGGATGGTTTCCAGCTTATTGTCGTCAGAAAGCCAACGACTGCAAAAGTCCCACCCCGAAGTAGCGGCCGCACGCAGGTCGCGATACACTTCAGCGGCAGGCCGCGTTGTTTTTGCCGCAGTTTCCACGTCTTGCTTGTAACTCTCGGGGCGCGGCGTATCGCGGTTGTCCCAATAGCGATTGAGCACAAAGCCGTATTCTACCATTACCACGCTTTTTTCAGCGGGGTGATTGCGGTTTACTTTTTCGCTGCCGGACATCCAAAAGGCGTATTCCTTTTCCAGTGCTAATAAATAATGGGGTAACACCTCTTTCCCTTTCATTTCCGACAATAGTCGAACCATACAGGCAAAAAACGGCGGCTGCGACCGGCCCAAGTAATACGTGCGGTTGCCGTTGGGAATGAATCCAATCGTATCGATCAGGTAGGCAAAATTATCTACCATATGCTCGATCATATCGGTTTTTCCTGCCGCCTGCAGACCAAGCATAGTAAAATAGCTATCCCAATAGTATACCTCGCCAAAGCGCCCCCCCGGTACGATATAGGGGTTGGGCAATGGAATAAGCGAACCGGCGTCAGCTACATCCGGCCGGCGCGTAAGCACCTCCCACAAGGCATTGATATGATCGACAGCCGACAGACTGGTATCGCTCACAAAACCACTCGCATATTGGCGGGGCAAATCAAAGTTTTCCAGCACAAATGCTTTGAGCTGAAATTCGGGGTGTTTTTTATTTTTTTCATAATCGGCCAATATCTGAGCCGTCGGAAATTTTGGGACACAGTCTGCAAAGGTTTTCCCATCCGGAAATACCCCTGCCATTTGTACGTCTACAAATAACTGCCCCCAGCGTTCATCAGGCGACAAGCCTAAACCCGAATCCTGCGCCGGTGCTACCTTATCCTGGCATGCCCACAGGCAAATCATGGCGGCGCAACACAGCGAATACAGTAAAATCTTCATTTTTCTGCGAATTGTTTGAGTAAAATTAGCAGAGTTTGGATAATTCAAGCCCCAGACTTGACATATTTTGAGGATAAATGTACTTTTACCGCGTTAATTATTGTATTTTATACACTTAGTTCCGAATTTATGACCAGCGAGCAGAAAAAAACTAAAATTGTAGCTACGGTAGGCCCCGCCTGCAGCTCTTACGACGTATTGCTGGAGTTGGTCAGAGCAGGCGTCAATGTTTTCAGGCTGAACTTCTCTCATGGTTCCCATGAAGACCATCAGCAAGTTATCAACCACATCACCCAAATTAATGACAAATACAGTTTGCACGTTAGTATATTGGCAGATTTGCAAGGCCCCAAACTGCGCGTAGGCAAAATTGAAAACAACGAACTCGAACTCAATGAAGGCGATGTGATCACTTTTGTCAATGAAGAGTGTATCGGCACGATAGAGCAGATTTATATGAGCTACGAGCAATTTGCCGAAGATGTTGAAGTAGGGGAACGCGTATTGGTAGATGACGGCAAGCTGGTTTTTGAAGTAATCGAAACCAATAAAAAAGATACGGTCAAGCTGAAAACTCTGTTTGGCGGTAAATTATCTTCTAACAAAGGCGTGAATTTGCCCAATACCAAGATCTCACTGCCTTGTCTTACTGAAAAAGACCTGAGAGACCTCGACTATATCCTGACCCAACCTGTCAACTGGATCGCCCTGTCTTTTGTGCGTTCTCCCAAAGACCTCAAAGATTTGCAGGATCGTATCAACGCCCGCAATCACCCGGCGAAGATCATCGCCAAAATCGAAAAACCGGAAGCGGTTGAAAAGATAGACAAGATCATCAAGCAAGCCAACGGCATTATGGTAGCCAGGGGCGACCTGGGCATCGAAATGCCGATGGAGAAGCTGCCCGTCACCCAAAAGATGATCATCCAGAAATGCCTGCAGCGCGCCCGCCCGGTGATCGTGGCCACGCAAATGATGGATAGCATGATCACCAACCCCAGCCCAACCCGCGCCGAAGTATCCGACGTGGCCAACGCCGTACTCGACGGCGCCGA
>JAEUUQ010000015.1 GCA_016787505.1 Saprospiraceae bacterium
CCAAATGTCCCGTATTTATCAATATCATCATTTACTTTGTCATCAACCTTTCCAGTTTTTCTTAAATCGTACATTTCAGGCGCAATTAAGTCTAAAACAATATTTACAGGAAACAGTATTGTTGATATTACTCTTATGAAAATTAACCAGTCTGGCACTTCTTTTTCCAAATCAATATTAAATGCACCTAAGTTTTCATAGGCATAATATTCATGATTTCCTGGGATAGTAAACACTGGAACTTGAAGCTCTTCCCCCTTGTTATCTGTACCTGTGATAATTTCTATGAATTTGGTGTAATTTGACCTTGTATTATCTGGAATTGTTGGAGCATCTTTTCCTTGTCCATAGTGATAAGTATCTCCTGAAAAATACCCATCATGAAGATAGTCTATTAAATCGCCAGTTATAATTATAAAATCAAGGTTGCCTTCACGGGCTCTCTGATTAGCGTAACGTATTATTGCCCTTAGATTGTCGTTGTAATTTAAATACCTGGATTTGAATATTTTTTTTTGCCATGGCTCTAAAACAGGCAGTATTAGTTGTGGGATAAGGTCATTTCTACCCGAAATATGACAGTCGGTAACATGAAGAAAATTAATTTTTTCAGGATTTGGCATCTCTTCCCGGACACATATTGAATGATAGTTAATTCGCGTATCCTTAATGATATTACATATTGTCGATTTTGATTTGGCAATAAAATCATTTCTGTTTCCGATTAATGAGACAATTATGTGGGCTTCCCATCTAAAACCAGCATGAAATTGATGCTCTATTATAGATGTGGGGAAAAGTGGTAATCTTAGACTTTCATCATAAAAAGACAAATCCGGATTGTCATCAATATATCTTTGCGGAAGATTTAACCAGGATTTGAATGCTAATGGAAATTCTTTTGATTGATTATCATTTTTATATTCTAGCTTTATATCATTCAAATCCGCAATGATATCTTCAAGCTTTGGGATTGATTCGGATGTTCCTGCTATTGTAATTTCTATATTATCGAGATCTTGTACCTGTAATATCTGTGGATTTCCAATATTTGGACGAACAATATATATTGAATTACCACTCATTATTTAAATTCCCAACCTGGGACATTGTTTTAGATTTCTCTTGCATTGTCAATACTGGCATGCAAAAAGCATCCTACCCCCTTTCCGATAATTGGATTGGGATACTTAGAGCTTAATATTCCTTCCTAAGTTAGGCTAATTTTAATGAATTTGGTAATATTTGTATTATTTTTTTTGCGTGTTATTTCACCACTACCTTCTGCGTAGCAACTACTTTCCCCTTCTCCTGTATCTCAAAAATATAGGCGCCGGCTTTCAGAAAGTCGATGCCGAAAGACGTACCGGCGAATGGGGTAGCGGGCAGCACCAGCCGGCCGTTGGCGGCATAGATCGTGACTTTGGGCGATACGAGCGGGCGACTGCTTTGCACATTGATCACACTGTCGGCCGGGTTGGGAGATAGGGTGATCTGCAGCGGCTTGCTGGGATCTGCCGTGCCTACGGCTACGGCGTCTGCGTAAAGCCATTCGTACGCGTCGGGGAATTCGCGGGCCCAATACCATTCGCTGTGTTGTCCGTCGGAGTGGGTGAGGTATAAAATTTCGTTATTAGTAAAGCCGGCGCCGAGCAGCGTGTTGCGCATAGCGTTCAGGTCGGCAACCACCGAGCCGTTGCCCTCCAGTTGGCCGGCCAGGAGGTAAAACTGCATGTCCTGCTCTTTGCCCGTGGTGGTCACCTGGGTATAACACTCGTCGGCAAACCAGAAGGCCGGGGAAAAAATGCCCGCCTTGCCGAACACATCCTGGTATTCGATTGCGGCGTACATCGAGATCAGGGCGCCCAGCGAAGAACCCATGATGCCGGTATTATTTCTGTCTGCCAGCGTGCGGTAGTGTTCGTCGATGTAGGGCTTGAGCGTTTCCACGATAAATTCGGTGTATTCGTCGCCTTGTCCGCCGCCGTATTGGGGGTTTACCCAGGGCGAATATTCGTTGATGCGGTTGGCGCCGCCGTTGTCGATAGCTACCACGATCACACCGTCGTCGCCGTTGCCGAAGAGTTCGTTGAGCGACTCGTCAACTTCCCATTCGCCGGAGAAACTGGTAGTGGCGTCAAAGACGTTCTGCCCGTCGTGCATGTACAACACCGGATAGCGCTTGCCCGAATCGCTATAGTCGGGCGGCAGGTAAAGCCAAACGCGGCGGTAGCGGTCGAGTTGGGGCATATAAAAATCGTAGCTCAGGATGCTCACGTTTTCTTCCGTGGTGCCGCCGCCGCCCGTGCCGAGGTCTTCCCAACTCAAAATCGTCAGTTCAGCCAATTGCTGGCCGCCGTTGTAAGTGAGGGTGCGGTTGGGAAGAAAAGTACCGTTGGCGTTGCCTTCTACGGTAGCCCAGCTGCCGCGGGTGAATTTGAATTCGATCGTTCCGGCAGGTATGTTTAACACAATTTGGTATGTACCATCGTTATTATTAGTAAGGGTATAGTTGGCGTTGCCCGGATCCCAGTTGTTAATCGTGCCGGCGATGTATATCGCAGCGGCTGCGGGGGTATTGTCGGGTACGTCAGTGACTTTGATGGTAAGCTGTGCCAGTATAGCTGTTATGGGTAGCCAGAGCAATATGAGCAGGCTTATCAGGCGATGACTTTTCATGATGTTTTTATTTTTTAAAAAAATATTACCGCAAAGTTAGCCTTACCTGCCATCATAACCCAACCTTTTTGTAGATATGCCTCGTCTTAACAGACAAAATAAATCAACGCCTATGAAACTGTCTATTATCTCCGGATTAACGCTAGTAGCGCTTGCCGTTTCGCTCAGCTCCTGCCTAAAGGACAAATGCGATTCTACGATGACCTATACGGTTTACAATGCCGTATACATCAAAATGGACGAAGTGCGCCACGATATCCAAACCGAAGCTCCTCGCGCTTTGAAACACCCAGGAAAAATTTACGTCTTCGGTCGTTATTTGTATGTAAATGAATACCACGAAGGCATTCACATTATTGACA
>JAEUUQ010000111.1 GCA_016787505.1 Saprospiraceae bacterium
AAATTACGAGTTTGAGATCCGGTCGAACGATGCCGGCCACGACGAAGATTTTAACGACCTGGTGCTCACTTGTTCTACGCCTGCTACCATCAACAATTTTATCATTTACGGCAATGTGTCGCTTTACAGCGGGCTCTGCATCTTCAACCCCTGCCGGCGTTTCCCGTTTGTGATCGATTCGTATGCGTCTTTGCGCGAAGCGCTGAAAAACAAACACCTTGCCGATATCATCGGAAAATTGTACCCCGAGCGGGTGATTGACCTGATTCCCGAAAACCTGCCCGACCCGCCGCCGTTTAAGCCCATCGTGCTTGACCCTACCGGCGAAGCTACCCAGTCCAGGACGATGCTGGTGTATTCGAAAGCCGACACCCCCGTAGCTCCGAAACGCAGCGCTAAAGCGGCGGCTGCCGAGGCTGAGGAGGATTTGCTGCTGAGCAATTACCGGCTGGAAAAAACAGTGCAGTCCAGGCGTTACGCCGAGACAGCCAACCTTTCGATCGACAAGGTAAAGCTTGCCGATATTGTTGGCAGGCTGCGACCGATTTGCATTACAGGGCCGGCGCCGAATATTACGCTGACGTTTGAAGAATACGACCGCACCGCCGCCGAGCTGGCAGGTGGCGCCTACACCGGCACGGGCAACCGCCGACTGCTGGGCGATACGATCACGGATGCCTACGGCAATTATATCTTCCGTTTCCGCTTTGATATGACTTTCCCTGGTCTGGAAGACTCCACGGATATAGCTACCGGCGAAGATTTCGACGTGGTGGGCTTTCCCGATGTGATTGTCAAAGTGACGGGCGCTTCTCCCTTCCAGGTATTGTACGAAAGCGCGCCGTATTACAACGTGCCCAACCTGAAGCGCATCAACCTGTGCCTGCCGAAATCCAAAGTCGTCGTCACCTCTGCCTGTTTCAATGGCAACCTGATCGGCAGCCTGGGCAATGTGTTTCTGGGCGGCAACCAAAACGACTCGGGGTCTACCTCGGTTACTGCACTCCGGCGCTATGGTAATAACAACTCACTCGAAGCCGACGGCAAAATTTCAGTGGGGAGTTCATTGGCCTTGTTTAATGTGAATTGCGCCGCCTGGGGCGGAACGATCGACATCAAAGGTTGTATGTACGACGCCGCCAAATCGGCCGCACAGAACACGATCAAGTGGTATACCATCCGCATCCGCCGGCAGGGCACCACGCGCTGGGAGTTTGTGAGCCAGAATTACAAGCATCCCAAGTATTCGAAGCGCAACCTGCCCAATTACACCGGCGACGATGTAGGGCCTTTCTCCGTTTCGCTCAAAACTAACGGTGTCGACCTCGAAACCGTACCCGCGTATATCAATATCCAACGCGAGATTTTCGCCGAGGGCGTGGATTGGGAGTTTTCGAGCCTCGACCGCTATATGCAACTGAATACAGCTTTGTACGACTTGCAGTCGGGCGTTCATACGCCGGGTACTTTCTACCTGCGCGTCGACGGCTACGATGCCGCCGGCAACCGGGTGACGACCGACCTGATTCCGCTGTATATTCACAATGTGCCGCTGAACTTCGGCCTCACAGGCATTACGCTCGACGACAGCAGCGTGCTTTATGCAGGCTGCGGCTTGTACCGCCTCACCGACGCGCAGATGAACGTGCCGATGAAGTTTAGCTTCCGCGCTAATGACCCTTACGGATTTGTCGATGCATATTCCCTGACAATGGGACGCTGCCCGGCCCCGACTATCGCACTGGAGGCCACTCCCATGGCCGATACGCCTGCCGGCGCTACGGTACTGTCGCAGGGCCAGGCTACGGCTAATACGCCAAATACCTGCCCCGGATACACGGGCACCATCGCCGAGTTTTCCGATACGGGTTTGATTGAGGTCACTTTGCAACCGGCGGCGGCAGCGGGGTGGATACAAACCGGAGAGTACTATACGGTTTATTCCTTCGGATTGACCGCATCCAAGCGGGTCACCAACGGGTATAATACCGGTATTGAATCATCGCCGTATATCACCAGCAATCAGATTGCACTGGAACGCCTGCCGTCATGAACAACGGAATCGATATCACGTGGTTTTGGTTGAGCGTGCTTGCCATTTGGCGGGTCACCCACCTGCTATCGCAAGAAGACGGGCCGTTTGACCTGGTGATACGATTCAGAAAGCAGCTCGGGCATGGTTTCTTCGGAGACCTGCTCGACTGTTTTTTTTGTCTAAGCATCTGGGTGGCTATTCCTTTTGCGATCGGGCTGTGCGATACCTGGCTGGAAGGCATCGTTGTGTGGCCTGCCCTTTCTGGCGCCGCCTGCCTTTTGTTTTTATTTTCATCAAAAAAATAAACCTGAAGATCATGAATTGTTGCGGTAATAAAAGAACAGAATGGGCAAGGCAACAGCAAATCGAGCCGGCCCAACACATAGAAACACAACCTGAAATGGGTGCTCAAAAAGAAGTCCGCCCCCGGCAGTTTGAATATACCGGCAGGTCTTCGCTGCGGCTGGAAGGCGCGCATACGCGGCAAAGCTATCATTTTCGGTTTCCCGGCGACAGGCTTGAGGTGGATTATTATGATTCGTTTGCTTTTATGGCGGAGCCTGCGCTGAGGGCGGTGTAGGGCGACTGTACGACTTGGGGGCCAATAGCTCAACGGCAGGCATCTTGCACATACCTCAGCAAAATCTCGCTGCCGGGTTTTTCAAATAAATCCGTAACCACGTGCTGTAGCGAATCGGGGGTTTCCATTTTTAAATAATGGAGCAATTCCAGCGAAGTGGTATAAGGTGGCGCCTTGTATTTAGCCTTGTCGAAATAGTTTTTCAAGGCCGCATTCATCTTTTCTTCCCCGATATATTCGCTCAACGTGTACAATGCCAGGGCGCCTCTTCCGTATGAAATATGGGTTTGTTCGGGAGTCACATACATCAATGGCGCTTCATTTTCGGTTGCCGTTGTCAATCCTGATAAATACCTGTTTTTTTGAATTTCCAGAAATTTTAAAACCCGCTCTCTGTCGTATTTTTTTTCATAAATTTTAGCCGTGTTATATTCCGCCAGGCTTTCCGTTACAAAAGAAGCGCCCAGCACATTGGCCGGGATGACCTGCGCGCCCCACCACTGGTGCGACAATTCATGGGCGATAACATAAAAAGCGAGGTCGGCGCCACCACGCTGCACCACCCTGTTGTCGTTTACAAAACGAATTTCTGAAGTAGGAATACAATTTCCGGCAGTAGTAGCATAAGAACCTTCCGACCGGGCAAATTCGATAATATGAGCCTGCTTATAAGGATAAGGCCCGAAATGTTCGGTATGATAATCGAGGGATGATTTGAGGCCGTCCACCAATTGCGGCAGGTTATAGGTGTGGGTGGGATGGTGATATATTTTGCATTCCACTCCTCTGTATCGCTCATAATATGTACTGTATCTACCTGAATGATAGCCAAATACAAATTTGAAAGGATTTTCCATCCTGTAGTGAAAATAAGCCCTTCCTTTCTCGATCCATTCCGCTTCTAAAATACCAGGCGCTATGGCAATTTGATCTTGTGATGTACTTACTATGGTTTCAAAACGAATTAAATCGGCATCAATGCTTTGGTAGTGGTTATACAACGCACCCGGGTTTTCGGGGTGTGCAATTTCGGTTTCGGCAAAATAGCCGAACCGGGGAAATATATCGCTTTTCAAATAGGTTCCATTTTCCAGCACATCGGAATACCGGTTATATACCGTATTAGGCCGGCTTTTAATTGAAAAAAGAAAAAGTATACTATCGTTTGGCAATAGAGGTCTATCAAGTTTGTAAACGGAAAAATTAGTCAGGCTGTCTTCTGCAATTTTTTTCCAATCCCGGTTTTCTATAGTTGTCGGCACATCAAAACCCGATTTTATCAGCAGGGTGTCAATCGGTTTATCGGTTTTATTGACTAAAATATAGCTGCCCTGGGCTTTAAAAAATTGGGATTCCGGGTAGATTTCCATTTTTGCAAAAACAGCCGTAATCCGCGGTTGCCGGGTATATCGATAGGCTTTATATTTTTGTTGAAATTGCTGAATCAGCGCATTTTCTTTGTTTAAAGAAAATGGCCTGTTTTCGGGTTTGTTTTCGCAATGGTACAAATACGCGCCAATGAAGATAAAACTCAAAGTAAAAAATACAATAGTAGCTGCCAATATACCCTTACACCTTTTCCGGGCAATAAATAGTCGTTCTTTCCAACTATGGTATAATTCCCTTTGCCAAAAAAGCAACGTAATTCCCATAAGCGCAACAGCTCCCGTCAACCAGTATAATTTATACCAAAAATAAACAACAGGAGCCTTCAAGAAATCATGAAAATCAGAATATTTTAAATAAAAATCATCATTCGGAGTTCTGTTGAACATAAATACATAATGTTCAATCCCAAAATCGGATAAATTAGAAATACCGAGCGCTGCCAGTACCAGGACAAATACGCCCAAAAAAGTATTATCTATTAGTGTCTGGATAAAAAGAGCGGCCATGGCCCAAATAACATATCCAATGAGATGGATTCCGAATAAATGAAATAAATAGTGCGTAATTTCAAAGTCGCTTATGCCGCTAAAAGTCTGTACAGCTATCCCCATCAGCATGCTAAGCGCGAGCAATATCACTTGCATGCCTATCAAGGTTGATAACTTGGATAATAAAAGCACCCAATTGGAAACAGGGCTTGCCGATATGATATCGACGAAGCGAGCAGATTTTGCCCTCTGCACCAACACGCCGGCATACAGGAAGGTGAGTATTTGTATTAAAAAAGAAAAGAAAAAAACAGGATAAGCAAGTATAGTCCAGGTCAAGGGCAATATCCGCGTGTCGGTATACGGGTTGATTTGCGTTAATAATACCAATATAAACAAGCTGCCGCTTACCACCAGGCTTATAAAAGCGCCATTGGACAGGATAAACCGCAGGTTGGTCAGCGACAATTGCCAGACGGCTTTGAGTTGTGACAACCAGGAGAAGTTTGAACGCGCTGTTATTGGTTTAAAAACGCCGGTTATAACACTGTTTTTTTCTCGTATTGTTGAAACACCTTTCCATCGGACGGAAGCTATGGTATGGCTAAAAGAAAAACGCCGGAAAGTGATCAAAAAAATACATAACCCGAGGCCTGTCCATATTATTCTGTTGATAAAAACAAGGGGTGTAAGCGGCAGGTCAAAAATATTGCGGTTCGCTATCGTCCAGTTTTTTGTATAGTATTGTATAGCGCTTTCGCCAAAGGGTTCCAGAAGTATTTCTACAAAAGTGCCGCCTGCCAGTCGGTTGAAAATTTCTTTCAGCAGCCACAACACGATCATCAGGATAAACGCCGTGTAAATATTCCGGGTTTCGAGCACCACGGCGAATACAATACTTGAAAACAAAAAGAGATTGGGAATAATAAAAAGTAGGCTGCTTTGCAGATAAGGTTTGGCATCGAAGGGAAGCAACAATTCAGGGTCGGCAAACGGCAATATCGTAGCCAGCCACAAGCCCAGTTGTATCAATACCGCTAAAATGGTTACGATAAAAAAAGCGCTTGCAAATTTTGACAACAGGTAAGCCGCCTTGGTAAAAGGGTAAGTG
>JAEUUQ010000113.1 GCA_016787505.1 Saprospiraceae bacterium
GAAGGGGCTAAACCCAATTAAATAATTACCAAATATAAGAAACAGTTTTAAAACCTGATTATTAGGCAAACCGCGTAACCAGGAAGCCGGGGATGTGAAATAGTAGAGACGCGATTAATCGCGTCTCTACTATTTCACACATCAAAGTCTACCAGATTATCAACGAATACGCTGGTTCAGAAAGCGCAATTTTACTAGTTTTAATACGGTTTCTAAGCGCTTAACGAGGGTTTACATAAGTCAGTTGCTTGCCTTTAAGAAGGACATATTCAGGCGTTTCCGGGATAGCGACGGGAGCGGGTTCACGTCCCAGGCAAGCAGCCAGGGCATGGGTATAGCGATTCACAATGATCTTTTCATCAAATAGTTGCACGGCAATAGCCCGGCTTCTTTGTCCCATCATCCGCCTTTCTTCATAGGGCAGTGTCAGCAATTGTTCCATCCAAAACGCCAGGTCCTCCGGATTTTTTATTTTACATAAATAACCATTCACCCCGTGTTGAACGATATCCCTGCAACCTACATTATCGGTAGTAATAATCGTTTTTTCCATGCTTGCGGCTTCCAGTAAAATTTTCGGCGCTCCTTCCCGGTAATACGTGGGTAATACCAGGCAATCGCTCTGCTGCAGGTGGGCTTTGATATCGTCTGTCGCGCCTCGAAAGCGGATAAGTCCCTGCTCCTGCCACTCCATTATTTCCTCCCTGCGGATGGCCGTCGGGTAATCGGATTCAATAAAACCCAGCATTTCGAAAGTCACGTTGGGAAACTTTTTTCTGAGCATACCCGCGGCGACCACATAATCGCGAACGCCTTTTTCTTCCATCAGCCGTCCGGCAAAAAGGAACGTAAAATGGTCGGGCGACTTGCCGTTCACATAATTAGTGGTCAAAAAGGTAGTATCCACGCCTTCGCTGGGCAGATAAACCGATTTATGAGCCGGTGCAAGCCCCATATCATTGAATATCGTGAGATCCTCTTTGTTGAGAAACCAGATCTGGTGTGCTTTGCCCAGCGCAAAGCGATAAAACGGCTTAATCAGTTGGGTTTTCCACGAAGGATTGGTAAACAACTGCCCTAGCCCTGTAACAACGGCTATTACAGTTATACCCATCAGATAAGAAATGATACTGCCGTAAATATTGGGCTTGATAGTATAACTAATGACAAACTGCACCTCGTTGGCCCGGAAAATACGCTGCAATTGCCTGAAATACCTCCAATCGTCAAACGGGCTGGCCTGGTACCGGTTGATAGCTATCGGCTCAAAAATGCAGCCCAACTCCTCAATATTGCACCTATACTTATCTTCGGGCGCAATCACCACCACTTTGTATCCTTCTCTTACCAATGTTTGCAAGAGCCCTCTCCTGAAGTTATACATACTCCAGGCCGTATTGGAAAGCAGCGCAATAACCGGAGCGGTTACTTCTTTATTTGGGTTTTTCATGACCTTCATTAAATCAAATGAATCGTTTCTTGACATTTGCCTTCAAATGGTCGGGAATCAGCATTAGGACGGTACCTGTAAGGGTAAAAAAGGCTTTTTTAATAAGCCTTGCCGCTACCTTTAAAGTAATCCGCACAGGTCGCGGAAAAAGCGGTATCAATCGATAACCTACCCATTTCCATATATAAATAATATAATTGGAGGGGGACTGCCTAATTACATCCACCTGGTGCTTAGTCATCAGGTGATCGAGAAAAGAATACCGGTAGCAAGTATTTTTATCTAGTCCACGCGAGCGCCACTCTTCATTCATCCAGTGAAATACATAATAATGAGGGGAGATTCGCGCGGGGTATGACCGGTAAAAATCGACGACTTCCCAGCGATCTACGTTAGAAAGATCGGCGACAATATATGCTGACAAATGGTGCTTTTCAATATTGCGATTCAATATGGATATAGGTTTCATCCAATCCGTATTGTATTCGTCTACAGCCTGAGAGGCTTCCTCGTAGCAATCCCACATCAACTTACTGCCTGCGGGGCATTTCATTAAATTTCCGACTACGGGTAGTACATCGTGCGACCGGAACACATAGGGTTTTTCAAAATCGAGGGGGCGCAGGCAGGTGATGTCCATATCGGCCCACCATCCACCATATTCATAGAGGAGTTTGTACCGAAACACATCGGAAAAGCCGGCATAACTGCCCTTTCCGTGTCCGAACTGATTGCCGTGCCGGTATGAAAAAACCGATTCTGCGGGAATAATCTGGCCGGCATCTTTCACAAAAACGCTGGCAGGAAGGGGTGTTATAATGTCTGAATAAGTCCACAGCCAAAATTGGTGTCCATTATCCAGGAAAGATTGAATAGACAATAGTTCAAGCCTGGAAAGGTGCGTGCCTATCCACATTCCATGTATAATCTGGTTGCTGTTTTCCTGAATCATCCTTGCTCAACTTGTGCAATCACGGCTCTATTCAATTTTACATAAATGGTCAGGGATGACCTGGCGAAGCCACGCTTAACGTTCCCAAAGGATGATCAATAAAGAAGAAATGAATTAGGATTGCACGACAAGATAGGGTTTATTTTGGGGCTTCATGTTAATTTTATATTTTTTTTTAACATACTCTTATATGTTAAAATTGTTTTCCTACATTTGCAATCGTTATCCCTGTGTTTAAGCAATAGTGAGTCAATACCCTACCTTAAGAATTAAACAACAAACAACTTACGCAACTTTTGTTTGCGTAAATAAGTAGATGTCTCAGCAATGTAGCTATTGCTTGTGTTGCCAAAAGATGATTTTGGAAATTGAATAGGATTTTTTACGCTTCACGATTAGGAAACCTTTCTTTGTACCAAAAGTGAAAAGGTCGATTTCTTACACTCAACTACCTGACGACCAATAAATTAGTTTTGTGTAAAAATCAACTACGTTCACTTGTGGATACTTTTTGGGGGTAAAAGGAATGGCTCAGCCCCTGATTGCCATTTCAAATAGTTTATTTTCAGACGACCTGAAAATAAGTATTACTTATCGCTAATAAACCAGCATCTCATGACCCGGTTTGTACTGTCCTTCGCATGCCTTTTATTGGGATTAAGCAACTCACTGCAATCCCAGACTCTCACTGCCACTGACGGCGACAACGACGCTTACGTAGATATCGACTGGAACCTTCCAGCCAGTTGTTTCGATGCGGGAGGCGGCAATACCCATCCCGAAGGCGTATTTCTCGAACTGAGGGCCAATGGCGTAGTGATATATACGGAAACGATCGACCAGGCATTGCCTACGATTGTGGCGAACACCTTTCGGCATTTTGTAGGGCCGAACATCAGCCGAACGTATCTCCTTACTTTATATATTATAGGCCCGGGTAACGTAATCGCTCCTTGTTCCGCTTTAACCGATTCAGGTAGTACGATCAGCTTTCAGCCGCCGGTAATGGTATCGGCTACCGATGCTACGTTTGCGCACAAAGTTAGTATTACATGGCAAAACAAATCAAAACTCAGCTCCAGCTTTCTGATTATACGCAAAAACGGCGCCGATGAAAAACTTGTAGCTACCATTAGCGGTACGACCCAATTAGATTCCATATTTACTTATGACGATGCATATAGCAGCGCCGATACATCCGGCCTTGTCAACGGCGTAGACTACACGTATTGCATTCGCACTTATAGTAGTTTGACAAATTCTGTATTTAACGAAACATCTTATCCCGGCGTATGCGACATGGGAGACACCTACGACATAAACCTCAGTGCGACCGACCTGGCGTTCCCAAATCAAGTAGTGCTTACCTGGAACGATGTATCTGCTTTTGCCGACCAAATAAATATCAGACGCAACGGACAGGTCATCAAAACATTTGCCGATGTATCGACTACTACTTTTACCGATTTATCCCCCGTATTTGGTTACACTCATTTTTACGAAATAGAATTGGTTGAGGGAGGTATGTCTATTGTACGCGACGGCGACCAGGGCGGTGTAGACCCTATCGGCCACATTTCCGGTTTCGTGCGAAACAAGGTTAATTACGGCGTTGCAGGTGCAATGGTCAAATATACAGTACAAGTATTCGGGCAAACCTTATCTGACTCAACAATGACCGATCACACCGGTTATTACGAATTCACGGATCTTTTTTACGGCTTGAGTGCTGAATATGCACTAGTTGCCAAGCACACCGGCTTCTCAGTTACGCCGTCATTAAAAAGCGTAACGCTGAGTAATGCGACTCCTGATAGCACACAAAACAATTTTACTTCTGCCCAGGTATTACAACCAGGCAACGATGTTATCACTCTGAGCAATTTTGTTGCTACAACCGGGCCGGATAAACTCACCTTTAGCTGGAGCTATACCTCTACCGGCGATACTACCTATTTCCAGCTTTATAAAGAGAAAAAACTCATCGGCATCATCGACGATGCATCAAGTACCACCATGGAATTGATAGATTATGGTGGAGAGCCAGAGTTTTTTTATGAATACGAATTAAAAGCCTATACCTTCGGTATTAATACCGTCACTACGGTAACCTTCAAAGACACTATCAAGTTTCCTCAGATGACTGCTCCTATCAACGTAGCAGTAGTAAATAACTTCGATGTAAACAGTATGGAGTTATTAACGGTAACGTGGGATCATTTGTCTGAGAATTTCGATGGTTTTCGAATTTACCGCAACGGCGTATTCCTCTATGAGATCGCTGACACCAGCGCCAGAAGCCATACCGATTATACAGGCAACCCCGGTGAAACATACACTTATGCCGTGTCGGCTTTCCGCTGGGTAAATGGTGTGCGGTATGAGTCTATGCTAATGCTCGGCCCCCCCACCATGTTTCCCGATTTCGATGAACCGACTGCCGTAGTAGCTACTGCGCTCCCCCAGGAAAACGCGATATCTGTAACATGGACGCTCATGTCGGCACAAATTGACGCCGACAACTTTACGGGTTTTGTCATTCTTAGAGACGGCGTTGAAATCGGGGAAGTTTTAAAAACAGCCCCGTTGGAATATATCGATTTGCAGGGTGTTCCTGGTCAAAGCTACACTTATACTGTGAAGTTATTTGTAGAACAAAAAGACACCACCTATTTCAGTACGGGCACTACCTCGGCAGCTGTTAATTTCCCGAATCTGGCCACACCTTCCTCACTAACGGTTACGTCCGGCACAGGTAAGGTAACCTTGAACTGGAGTGCCTCTAACTATAATACTACCTACGACAACTTCGATGGTTTTATAGTAGAAGCTACGGGTTTACTATCAGATACTTTGCCAAGGTATGCCACATCATACGTATTTTTCAGCAATACCAACGCAACGCTCACATTTTCGCTCCGGGCCTATCGCATTGCCAACGGCATCCTTTATACTTCCACCGCTAATTCACAAAGCGCGGTAGCTATCAACTCACTCAATATTCTGGAAGCACCGTCTAACGTTAGAGCATCCGACAAATACCCCATGCACGTTGTGTTAAGCTGGGAGTACCCGGTGTACAAGCTATCGGATTTTATCATAAAAAGAGATGGTATTACACTCGATACGCTACCCACAGCGGCACGGGCATATTACGATTATACAGCTGAAACCGGTCGGGAATATGAATACCAGGTAACAGCAATATACAACGGCCAATCATCTGATCCTGTAGGCGCCATAGGCGTCAAGCGCAATAAATCCATTATCAGAGGACAATTATTGTCTATCGAAAATGGAAGAAGTGTCGATAGCATGGAAGTTAAAATGATAAATGGCTCCAATGTGCTCGCCCGCACATTCACCAATAGAGCCGGTTATTACATTTTCGAGGATATGCCGCTGACCAACGCGCAGTCCTCATTATCTATTCAAGTTGAAACTGCGGGTCATAGCGTAAACCTCATTTCTAACGCCAAACCCGTCAATCCTGCTCCGCTTATCAATCAGGAAGTAGTTATCAACTTCAACGATACTTTATTATTACCATCTTCTCCGCCGCGAGTCGGGCGCGATTCCGTTGCAAAACTAATTGCTATTATTCCGCATTCGCTAAAATACAAACGCGCCATGGATGTAGCATGGGCGTTATCAGAAGGGCGGGTAGACGGATTTGAAGTATTGCGCAGTTTATTAAATATTTCTACCAATATACAAAGCGGCAACCAATTTCTGACAGATCAAGGCGGCATAGATGGCGTAGAATATTCTTATTACGGCCGCGCTTTCTGGAATCGGGATGGCGTAAAGGTATACTCAGGCAACAGAATTGTGGTGGCGCCTCCCTACCCCATCTTTAAACCAGTAGAAAACCTGAGCGCTACGGGAGCTTACAACGGCAACTCCAATACAGTTATTATCAATTGGAGCCACTGCAACGGGGACGTCAGCAGATACATCATAGCCCGAAACGATATAGTAATCGGCATTGTAGAGCCTACAGGCAAGCTTGAATTTGAAGACAACACGGGCAAACCTAATCAGCAATATATATATACTGTTGTGGCTCTTCTGCAGGAAGGATCGAATATCATCAGTTCAGAACCTGTATCAGTTACCATAACTTATCCGAACGTAGCAAAACCCTTGGTTAACCTGATTGCTCTACCCGATAGCAACGCCGTATCTATCCAATGGAGCTACCGCGGCCCTTATGTTGACGGATATAGAATATATCGCGACAACAAATTAATTGCCACACTAGACGAAAATGTCAACGAATACTTTGATATAGAGGGCATTCCTCAGAGCGTACACGAATATCAGGTTGTAGCACTACTCGACAGGATGGGAATGAACTTCCAATCGGAAGGAGCGGCCAAAGTGATCCAATTCCCCAAAATCCGCAGCGTTCTCAACGAAATGGCACAGGTCAATAACAACCTGGGCAATGTTGATCTGATGTTCAATTATTACGCCCGCGGTGTTGACAAATTCGAAGTAGATTACCGGTTAATGGTCGGCGCTGTCGACACAACGATCATGCTCAGCCTGAGCTACTCCCAACTGGTTAATAACAAAATAACCTTCCGTGACGAGATTGCGCTCCCGGGCGTAATGGTACAATATAAAGTATCAGCCGTATCGGTTCGCAACAACGTTGAATATCGCTCTGACGAAGAAGTCATTACAGTGGGTTCATACCCGGGTCCTCCCCGCCCTATCAGTTTCACTGCCAGCGATGGTTTGTATGAGAACCAGGTTGACATGAACTGGGAATTGCCCTTTGACGCCAACATTGACGGATTTGTAGTGATCCGGGTACCCTTTTTCGGCGCAGATGGCGGCATCTATCCTTCAGTCAACGTAGCCAGCTTGGTTTCAGTTGCTACGCTTAATGCTTATGGTACTACTGAATTTGCTTATTTTATTGTAGCCCCCGGCAAACGCACTTTTGCCGATATTTTCAGTGAAATTGGCGATAATCCATCTGCCAATTACCATTACATCATAGCCTCTTTCAACGATGCTTATAGCTACCGCTTCTTTTCTGACGGATTAGGTAATAACGGCTATGCGGGCATCCAGCGCGAAACGTTCAACCGCTTCAGCCCCGATTATGCCAATGCCTCGTTTGGCTGGTCAGTAGCGCTCGACGGTAGTAATGCAGCAGTAGGTTCTCCGCTGCACGTTGCTACTGGCGGAACCGGTGCTGTTTCGTTTTTCCAAAAAGTAAACGATAGCTGGACGCAAAGACAAACCAACGTATCTGGACCTTTAATGGAAGAATTCGGCAACGATGTTGACGTGTTCGGCAATGTGGTAGCAATGGGTATGCCCGGCGCTTTTGGCACAACAGACGTAGGACGATTCGACCTGATTGAGATGAATTTTTCAACCGGCGGTACGATTGATTACGATGCATTCGATGGTGTAGGCGACTTTGCCCGGCTGGGCAATGCGGTAGCGATCAACGGCAATTATGCCTATGCCACTGAAATTTTTGTTTTAAATACTTACAAACGAACCGGCTCCAACTGGGCACATATAGATGCAGATTTAGTAATCGGTAATACGGTGAAATACGTATCATTGTCAGCCTCCGACTCTTATATTGTAGCCGGCGGGGCCTCCGATTTGACCGATACCAGGGGACTTGTGCACATGTACAAACGCAATGGAGATGTCGTTTCATATGGCGCCGGGGGGGCAACGGGCACTACCGAACTAAAGGGCGAGCAACAAGGCGACAACTTTGGTATTTCGGTAGATATCACCGACGAATTCCTGGCAGTCGGCGCCGACGGAAAGGGCGCAGGCGTCGTATATATTTTCCGCAATAATAATGGCGTTTGGGAGCAAAGCCAAGTAATACCGGAACCGCCATTGCCTAATAATTCAATGAATGACCGGTTTGGCCGATCTCTTGCCATGAAAGGGGATTACCTCGTTGTGGGCGCGCCCGATCATGCGGTGGGGAACGCCAACAGTTCGCAAGGCCTTGCCTTCGTCTTTAAGCGAAGCGGCAATACATTCGAATATGTGGATTATCTCAACATTCCTGAAGGATTGGGCATTTACAACGACGATTTCGGATTTTCGGTGGATGTGACCAACGACGATATTTTGGTGGGCGCGCCCTATCACGGTACCAGCGGCGCCGTATGGTTTTACAGTACCAACCTGATTGAGGCCTGGCATATGAAACTTGACAGCGTACAGGCCTCCGACGGTACCTTCCCCAACAAAACGCGGGTATCATGGAAATTCAACGGAAATCGCGATTTTATCTCTGGATTTAACGTGTATCGCGACACTGTAAAAATTGCAACGGCCAATCCTAACATCAGTTTCGTTGATGATATTGACGGCGTACCAGGCAGAGAATATATATACACAGTCAAAGTACTGGTAGATAACGAAGAATCACTGGGCAAAGCGGATGCAGGCTATCGCCAGGGCGCCGGTTTGTTGGAGGGCGATGTATTGACATTGATGGGCAACGCCCCTGTCCCCGGCGTAACGATTACGGCGACGGGGATTGTAGACGGCGAAGAATTTGTATATACTGCGCAAACCAACAACAACGGGCATTTCTACATTCCCGGGATATATGTCGGTACCGGCGTTGTCGATTACGAATTATTTGCAAGATACCAGGATCACGATTTTGTGACAAACCCAATTATTGCCACCATTTCTCCCGAAAATCCGACAAAATCGGGCATCATTTTCTTCGACCGCACAGCTTTCATCGTTTCCGGTTACGCGCGTTTGAAAGACGTCAATTGTGGGTTAGATAACATCAAAGTATATGCCATATCCAAGTTTGACAACAATACCACGTCTATTACAGATGCTACAACAGACGGCGATGGTTTCTATAGCCTTGTTGTAGACCCCAGCCTCCCCGGGTTGGACGAAATAAGCATCGTAATCGACTCCACCCATATTGAGGCTGGAGCTTCCACTAATATGGGGATGCAGTCAGACACCATCAGACATTTATTCGAGGCATCAGCGCCCACCGTGTTCACCAACTTTGCGAACTTCCCGAGAACAATACCCATTGACTTCAGGGATACGCTAACCTATGACGTCGATTTGTTTATTACGACTGTATGTGGAGGTCCGGCTGCAGCAGCCAACTTCCAGATTGAAGTCAGCACGCGCAATGGATGTTACCAGAAAATATTCACTACTAGCACCAACGCAAAAGTAACTGCAAAACTACCTCCGCTTGACGACCTGATTATCACAGCAAAAGATGTATTGCCTGCGATCGTTCAAAACATTCTCATCGTAGATTACTTGCGTTATCGCCCCAATACGCTCAATTTGAAAACTATCCATATCGATAATTTCCGAAATAACTACTCGGAAGAAGAACTGGACTCCATCACCTCCCAGCGATTGGTATACCACAAACCGCCTGCCATTAGTATTCAGGGCGGGTTTGATCAATACCTTTGCGACGATCCTTCTAATCCTGCTATCATTGAACAAAGCCGGACATACTCGTTGCAATTCGTAGCGGAAGAATTGCACAACGGCGACCTATGCTATGTAAATGAAGGTTACATTATCATTAATAACTCGGCGGCAACGGATAACAGAGATACGTTATTCTACGACCCGGATCGCAACGCTTTTCAGCCGCACAATTTTGTCGCAGGGTCGCCCAATTTAGTGTTTCCATTCCGCAAGGGCATCAATGCAAAATATTTTTCTGAAACAGGCGATTTATTAGGGGAAATCATTATACCTGTAATCGTAACGGGATCGGCCCAATTGCCTGGTAGCGATGTCATTGTGGATCCTCGTGACAATGGTCGCGTGCAATACCCGCTTCATATCCTGAGAGATCCGCCTGGTGACGGCAGTAACAGCTCTATCGAAGAAGGCACCACAATCACCAAGAGCCTGACTACAGTTTCTAACTTCAAAGGCGTTGGAGGACTGTCAATCAATTATAAAGGCGCCTTTACCGGTCTGGGATTGTGGATGGAAACTGAGGTTAGAGCAGGCGGCGGCTTTTCCGATAATAAAACATATGAAGTTTCTACCAAGGTACTGCAAAAGATTTCTACCTCTACTGCTTCCGATTTCATCGGACCTGATGCCGATGTTCTTGTAGGCGTTGGCGTAGCCATGCAACTTGGTATAGGTGAAATTCTGGAATACGACGACGCAACCTGTGAAATAAACAAACGCAGGCAATTCTCAATCTCACCTGATAACATCAAAACAACCTGGTTGTATACAGTTGGGCAGATCAAGCAATTCATCCAAGAAAAAGAGCTACTTAAAGATTCCATACAGGTGGGTTCCGCTGAGTTGATCATTAACAACGAAATTCTGACTAAAGCACAGGCGCTTGATCAATTAAACGCGGAAATATATAACTGGGAAAAGATTCTCGAGTACCATGCCGTGAAATCTTTGCCACATTATGTATTGTGTACTCAATCGCCATCCAACAAATTCATACCATTCGGCCTCAACAATCTTGCAAAAAACGTTCTTCGCGGTTTAACTTCAAGTTTCTGCAGCAGTATAGGCGTTTATGCAAGTATTGACAGCTTTGTGATGAATGACAATATTCTATGGACAAGCGATTTGATTGCAAAATATGAATCTGCAGTTAATGCAACCGATGAGTTCCTTGATGTTGTCGACAATCTAGAAGAGCTCAGCGCTTCTGAAATGGAAAATATTTTCAACATCTATATAAGCCCTGATTTCAATGGCGCGTATAGCGAAGTTGAAAATACTACCTTCTCCGCAGGTATAGACATTTCAAAAAGCGTTACCGTAACTAAAACCAATAAAAGTAATTACAGCCAAAGGGGGTATTTTAGTCTCGATATTAAGGGTGGTTTGTTCAGCGAGGTTGAAGTTGAAACAGGATTTGGCCTTTATACAGAAATAACCGGCTATGAACTCGCAGTAGGCCTGGCAGCAGAACTCGAGTACGAGTGGGGTTCAAACATAGACAGAACTTTTCAAACAGAAACGACAACTACCTATACCCTCAAAGATAACGACCCGGGTGATCAATTCAGTGTAACGGCTGTAAAAGCCCGCGACCCAGGCCATACGCCATACTTCCAGCTCTTTGGCGGCCGCAGTAGCTGTCCGCCAGAACCGGGTACGATCTATCGCGATCAATTCGACATCTCGTTGATCGATCTGGAAACTCAGGCCACTTTTGACGAACTGACGCTCGACAATTTGAACCCTGATAATTTTGCTACCTTCTGGGTACAACTCAACAATGGCAATCCATTTAATGAGCAACGCGACTTTTATGTGTACCTCGACGGTGCCAGCAATACCAATGGCGGTACTATACAGCTGAACGGCGTAGATATGGGATCAAGCAACCAGGATGGCGGTGTTGGCATTAATTTTGTCAACCCTGACCAACCCTTGATACTCCCGCTGACACTGGCCCGTAACCCGGCCTACTACGAATACGAGAATGTCAATATTTTGCTAAGGCCTTCTTGCACAGATAACGATTTATTCTTGATGGGTACCCGCGACACTGTGACGATCAGTGCATTCTTCACCCACCCGTGCAGCGATATTACGATTGCTTCGCCGGGTGATGACTGGGTAATCACCCGCCGCAATCCTTTCGATCCACAAGACCGGGAAAACCTCATTATTGAGCTAAGGGATTATAGCAGCAGCAACCCGCTACTGGAGGAAATCTTCCTGGAATACAGGCCTATAGGCAGTGGTTCAGGCTGGAATCGCATACCTACGCTGGAACTGGATCCTAACTACGTAGTTACGATCGATTCGCTGGCTAACTATGATGCTGCCAATTTCGGGCCTACCGATTTCCCGCGTTTCTTCTTTGTATGGGATATCACAGAACTATACCAGCGCTACCCCGACGGTATCTATGAAATCAGAGCAGTAGCTTCTTGCGGAACATCAGGCCTGATATTCTCGAATGCTATCCGCGGCCAAATCCAGCGCAATGCCGGCGGCATATTCGCTATTACTCAGCCCGCCGATGGCATCTGGCAGCGCGGCGACGAGATCAGCATCAGGGTCAACAAGGAGATCAATTGTGCGCGCGTCAATGAAATGACGTTTGAGGTATTCGATCTCACTACGCAAACGCCCGTGCCAGGTGTGGTTGCCTGCTTCTACGACAACAATACCCTGGTCTTCCAGCCAACTGATATTACGGTGCACGACGACCATATTCTGCGCGCAACGGTTTACGATCTTATCGATGAAACCGGCAACCAGTATTTCCAGGATACTTTCATCTGGGATTTCAAGGTTATCTACCGGGATATCTATGTAGGTCTCGACGAACTGAATATTACAGTATATCAGGGCACCGTCAACACTCTGGGCACTACGCTGTTCAGCAACCAGGGCGTCGGCGCCTTGCAGTTTGAAACTGAATTTGTAGACGCCTATCCGTGGCTGATGGCATTGCCGGCCACCGGCGTGGTGCCGGCTACCGGCGGATTGCCGATCAATTTCAAAATCAACTCCAACAACCTGCCATTAGGTGATACTACCGCTACCGTATTGGTGCGCTCGCTCGAACTCAACGGCGGCGTGGATACCATCCGGGTTAATGTAAAGGTACTGGCCAAGCCCCCCTACTGGGTATTTGACCCGAACCAGTATTCGTCTACCATGACCGTGTACGCCAATTTCGCCTTCACCGATGCCCCCAATATTATTTCGCAAGATACAATGGACATCGTCAGCGCCTGGATTGGCAATTCGCTACGCGGTGTAGCAAAAATCAACAAAACATCCAACAACAGGTATCTCGTCAATATGTCGGTTTACGGCGACGGAGTCGACAACGGAGAACACGTTACCTTCCGGGTTTGGGATGCCAACGAAGGCAAGGAATATGACGCATTCCCTTCCTCAGTCGATTCTATATTCTTTAACCAGAATGCCATTGTAGGTACGATCATCAATCCGGAAAAACTGTTGATTGACAAAGACCTGCACCGCGCCCGCTATATACCGCTCAACGGCGACGGCAAATGGACCTGGTTCTCGCTCAACAGCGAAGAAGACGACATGGATGTGAACCGTATACTGCGCTCGATCAAAGACCCGCGCAACGGCGACGTCATCAAAACCGACGCTACTTCGGCAGGTTACCTGGCCAATACGGGCTGGATCAGTGTAAACGGACTTGGAGATGTAACAGTAGAAAAAGGCTACCTGATCTACCTCCACGGCCCCAACGATACGCTTCGGGTTACCGGCGCCGATGCGATGTATAATATCATCCCGTTGGCCGCCGGCTGGAATCTGGTGGGGTATCCACGACAAACGAAAGACTCTATCAACGCCGTGTTGAACATAGGTACTGCCGCCGATGGCGACTTTATCAAAACGGTAGCCCAGGATCCGACACATCCGGGTCTGTCACCCAACATGCAGGCTCAGTACTTTGGCGGCATGTGGATCACCGGCGGCGGTTCGGGTATGGAACTGATGCGGCCCAACTTTGCCTACCAGATCAGGGTGGCTAACAACGGCATCCTATTCTATCCCGGTGCTACAATACCGCTGGTGGAATACGAAGACGGCTCGAGTGATTTACAAAGTCTGGCTGCCGATTGCGACCCGAATGACCCGGCCACCTGGATGGTTGTGCCCGGAGACTTCGCCAACAACATGATCGTTACCGGCCTGCTTGAAATCAACGGCAATTTGTCTGTCGATCCCAACGACAAGGTAGCCGCCTTCGTTAATGGCGAATGCCGCGGCGTGTCTCCGCTGTATTATGTGGAGGCGCTCGATAAGTACTTTGTCACCCTGTTCATCTACGGTAATTCCTCCGGTGAGCAAGTAGAGATCAGGTTGTACGACGCCAGTGACGACCATATGTATTTCAATATCGAAAACTTCACCTTCCAGAGCAACGGCCTGGTGGGCAACTTCGGCGCGCCATATACATTCCGCAATAAGCAATTCTCTGCCAGCTACCAACTAGAACACGTAGCTTGTGAAGAAGACGCTTCCGGATTGGCGCAGGTGACCATGGTGGACGGTTTAGAACCGCCCTACCAGTACCTCTGGAGCAACGGCGAGATGGGCGAAACCGCTCCGGGCCTGAATGCAGGCGAATATACCGTAACCATCACCGGGTCAGAAGGTCAGTGGTTCATCGACACCGTTCAGATAGAAATACTTGACGACTTGCTGGCTACGCCTCAAATTGTCAACGTCAACCAGGATGTAACCTGTCTGTATGACGATGTAAACCTGCAGGCTATTTCAGCTCTCAGCAAGGCATCGTACATATGGTTTGACGAAGACGGCGATATACTGGCTGAAGCGCCAAACCTTACTCTTTCGCAAGTGGAAAGCGATCAAACGGTATTCGTGCGCACCGCATATCACAATTGCTACTCTGAGCAGGCTGCCTACTTTATCGACGTACACGCACCGGATGCCGGCTTCGAAGTCGATCAGACCAACGTGCTGGCAGGCGATACGATACACTTCCAGGCAAGCGCCGAAAATGCCCAATACACCTGGCATTTCGGCGACGGCAGCCAAAGCGATCTGTCGGCTCCCGCTCATGTGTACCAGACGGCGGGCATGTACTCCGTCACCTTGGAAGTTCGCGACAGCAACGGCTGCATGAACAGTCTGATGCGTCCCAACCTCGTACACGTAGAACTTTCTACCGCTTCATCTGAACCCGGCTTGCCGAAGATGGAATTGCAGGCGCATCCCAATCCGTTTGCGGGAATGCTCAACGTGACGATACAGGCGCCCGCCGATGGGAAATACTCGTTGCGCTTACTTGACAATCAGGGCAAAACGCTGTGGCGCCGCCAGGTTGATCTTACCGCAGGCAAAACGGATATTCCGCTCACCGAAAACGAACTATCTATTGCACCCGGCAGCTATTTCATGCAGCTCAATGCAGTAGGCAAGGAAGAAGAACGAATTGTCATACCATTGATAAAAGTTCCGAGACCCTAAATAAAAAGCCAGGCCCAGGAGTTTTTCCTGGGCCTGGTTCCCAAAGAAAAACACACCTTTTCAGCCATTGGCACACCAACAAAAGATATTGGAGATGCAACCTAAAATAGCACTATTGATTGCCTTCTTGTTCTCAACGGCGCTCACAGCGACCTTTGCCGACAATATCGCCAACCCGCAGGATACGACTACCTGGACAGTTACTCCTGCGTCGTATAGCGACAACATGGTGATCACAGCGGTGATAGAAATAGAAGGGATTGAATCCAGGAATGCAGGCGACATGGTTGCCGCATTTGTCGGCGATACAGATTGTCGCGGCGTTACGCATGCCACCTATGTTCCCGCTATTGACCGTTATATTGTGAGTATGTTGGTGTATGCCAATACCACCGGGGAAACCATCAACTTCTATGTGTATTCCTCCGATGCCGATAGGATATTACCAGCTATCACAACATATACTTATGACCCATCCGCCCCCGCAGGTAGTCTGGCCAATCCGGATACCATCAAAACGGTCCGGCTTGAAATCGGTCTTACCAAAACGGATGTGTTGTGCGATACCGACTCTACGGGCTCTGTTAGTCTCAATGTTACCGGTGGCCAACCCCCATTTTCTTATCAATGGAGTAACGGCAATACAACTGACATGGCCACCGGACTCGGATTCGGCACTTATTATTTTACAGTTACCGACAGTGATGGTTTTTTCAAGGCGGACAGCGTAAGAATCGTCAATCTCAATAAAATAATTTCCCCACCTACTGTCACTGCCGTGCCATCTTCCGCGGTCTGCACGGGCTCGACGGTATATGCGTTTGCCTTTTCTTCAGAAACACTAACTCCAACTTATGAATGGTACGATATTTTTGACAGCCTCATATTTGTGGGCGATCTGCTGATGTTGCCACAAATAGCCGGTCCAACACAGATATATGCCATCACGAACGTAAATAATTGCCTGTCAGTACCTACTTCATTAAGTATTAACGCTTTACTTTCGCCGGATGCAACATTTGCAGTAAACTTCAATACCCCTGCTATTCAGGATACGGTTGTATTCGTACCCAATAGCATTGTACCGGCAAATACCTATAACTGGTCTTTCGGCGACGGCGGCACGAGCACCGGTCCCAATGCCAAACACGTTTACACCAACCAGGGCATTTATCTGGCAACGCTCACCATAACGACGCCTCAGGGTTGTACCTCCACTTTTTCGCAGCCCATTGCTGTTAACGACGGCAGCATAGATGTGCTTTTGGATGTTATACCCGCTTTTTGCAACGGCTCGGCCAGCGGCTCGGCTTCAGCACAGGCAATCAATGGTACTCCTCCCTATCAATACATATGGAGTACAGGAGCTACGAGCAACGGTGTCAGTAACCTGCAACCCGGCACATATAGCCTTACCGTTATTGACGCCAACGGCGTTTCGCGGGTAGCGGAAGTGGTGATCAGTGCCAGCACAAGTGGATTGACTCCGCCTCTCGTACTGGCCAATCTGGGCCAACCCGTTTGTTCCGGTGATGATTACTGGGTAACTGCCGCTTCCGGCAATCCAGATGCGCAGTATTACTGGTTTAATGCGCCAGCCGGCGGCACGCTCGTTTTCATAGGTAATCAATTATACGTTGACGATTCTCAGCAGGGCATTACGCTTTATGTGGAAAGTCGCCAAGGTAATTGTACCTCTTCCCGTACACAAGTGGTAGTACCTGTCAATAATTTTGACGCTCGTTTTGAAGCTACGTTGTACGAAACGCAACCCGGTGTTTCTATCAACTTCAGTGTAAATACGCCACTTGCAGGCTATCAATACCAATGGGAATTTGGCAACGGCGACGTAGGCGCCGGCACTTCTGTGAATTACAGCTACCCACAAACGGGTCATTATATCGTAAAACTAACGGTAACCTCGCCGCAAGGTTGTAAAGTGAGTGAAGAAAGGATTATTACCATCTTCAGTGAGTTGGACGTTATCCTGACTTTATCCCGACCAGATTGTCCCAATGTAAATACCGGTATGATCATCAGCCAGGTGCTCAACGGCACACCGCCATTTTCTTACCAATGGAGCAACGGCTTTTTTACACCCAATATTACTAACCTGCCCGCAGGTCAGTACACCCTGACGGTTACGGATGCAACCGGACAACGCGCAACGGTCACTACAACACTGGCGCCACTGGTTTATACCCTTAGCCCGCCAAGTTTTTCTATCAACGGATCACAACCTGTTTGTAAGGGTGATAATGTATGGATAACTGCTTACTCAAACCAATCGGGCGTAGAATTCTACTGGTACGGTAGTGCAGGTGGCAATGATTTGCTCTTTGTGGGCAATCCGCTCGTATTGTATGATGTTCAAAACAACCAGCAATTCTGGGTAGAAACCCGATACGCCGGCTGTCTGACTTCAACACGCATGGGCGTAACGGTAAACGTAACAGCGCCTAACGCCGCTTTTCAGATTTCAACGACCAGCGTAGCGCCGGGTCAGCTGCTGAGTGTATTTGGCATCACTGTGATCCCGGGTTATACTTATTTCTGGAATTTTGGCAACGGCACCATCGCAACTATCAACTCTTCCGATTACAGCTTCTCCTATAATTTACCAGGTTTGTACGAATTTTCGCTAACGGTTACCGCTCCCAATGGTTGCAGTGATACCCGTAAGCAATTTATATATGTCTATACCCCCGTCATAAACGATCCTCCCGACGATGGTAGTGGTGCTTTGCCACTTGGCGTTTTTTTTGACGTAACCTCGGCGCAGTGCGCTTTGCAGTCTAATGGCAGTATCCAGGCTTCTGCGATCAATGGTACTCCTCCGTATACTTATAGCTGGAGCAACGGCAGTAACACTTCTGCTGCTAGCGGCCTGAGCCCAGGTGTATACACATTGACAGTAACGGATTCCGAAGGACAATCATTGGTTGCCTCCGCACAGGTATTCGCTCAATTTGCAACAATACAACCGCCGCTGGTAACTATTAACGGCGGGTACGACATCTGCCAGGGCGACGATATTTGGCTGGCGGCCTCTTCACCCTCCGGCCCTGCATCATTCTACTGGTACAATGAGTCCAGCAGCGGTCAGCTCATCAATGTAGGCGGTACACTTTACCTCAGCGACGTACAGGTACAAGACACTTTTTATGTGGAAGCCCTCATCGACGGCTGTGCTGTAAGCACCCGTACCATGGTGATAGTTAAACCTGCTACACTGTATAGTGCTTTCACCGCTACACCTCAGGTGATCCCGGAGGGTGGCAGTATTTTGTTTGAAACAGATACGATTGTTGCCGGCCATTCCTACAATTGGGTATTCGGCGATGGCGCCACGGCTATCGGTTCGCAGGTATCCCACACCTATTTGCACCAGGGCACTTACGAAGTCACACTCATCGTAGTCAACCAGGACAGCTGTACGGCAGAACGCAAGCTTTTTATCAATGTATATCCGGCGCCCAATTCAGCTCCTGTATTATTGCTCAATACGACCCAAAACGTGCAATGCCCCGATGACGCATCCGGAAGCATAAGCGCCTCGGTATTTGGCGGCACGCCTCCTTACAGCTACTTGTGGAGCAATGGCGCTACTTCGAGTCAACTCATCGGCTTATTGCCCGGCCAGTATAACCTGACCGTAACAGATGCGCTTGGACAGACAGCTACCGGTTCGGCAGGCGTGCTTAGCCAGTATCCCAACCTGGCAGCGCCTCAAATAGTGCTCAACAACAACCAAAATATTTGCCTCGGCGACGACGCCTGGGTAGCTGCCAATGCAGTCTATCCAAATGCCACTTATTACTGGTACGACGCCCTGGTGGGTGGTAACCTGATCTATGTAGGCAATCCGCTGCCAGTAAATAACATACAAACCGACCTGCTCTATTTCGCAGAAACCCGTATCGGCGCTTGCGTTTCTTCTTCCAGGACGCCCGTCTCTATCGACTTGACAGAAGTTAATGGCGATTTTTCGGCTTCAGCGATCGTGGCACCCGTAGGTACGCCCATCCTGTTTACCGCGCTGGAGAATAATCCTCAGGCAACTTTCAGTTGGGATTTTGCCAATGGTTCAACCGGCAATATCGGTTCCTTGTCGCATACCTTCGACATTCCCGGGTTGTACGAGGTAAAACTTACCGTGATTCTTCCCGGCGGTTGCCAGGCTACCGGCAGCCAGTGGATCAAGATTACGCTGGGCAACAACAACCTGGCTGTAGCCATTCAACGCTCGGATGCCACTTGTGCAGGCGATAGCGACGGCAGCATCGCCCTTGCCATAAGCGGCGGTACATCGCCTTACGACGTACAGTGGGGCGACGGTGCAACAGGTACGACGCGTACAGGCTTAACGCCTGGCATCTACTCCGTAGCGATCACCGATGCCCTTGGCGCCACACTTATCGAAAACATAAACGTGGGTAGCCAAACCCAGCTCATAGACTTGCCCACCGTAACGGTTAACGGCGGCCTGCCACTGTGTGCGGGTGAACCATTCCTTGCAGTAGCAGCCAACAACATCTCCAACCCGGAATATCGCTGGTATGACGCACCGGTAGACGGAAACCTGGTTTTTGCCGGGCCTTCCTTCCCTATCGCAGGACTTTTCCAGAACGACACCTTATATGTAGAAGCTTTCTACAATGGTTGCTTCTCCTCAGGTCGCACGCAGGTCAATCTGGGAGCTGAAAATGTAAGCGCCCTCTTTACCGCATCAACTACTATCATTCAATTGGGAAGCTCAGTTGATCTCGATCCCAACACGGTTTCGGCAAACAACACCTACGAGTGGGATTTCGGCGACGGTCTGGGCTCTACAAATGCCAATACCAGCCACACATACAATGCCCCCGGCATCTACCTGATTACGCTTAAAGTAACAGGCCCCAATGGCTGCGTAATTAGCCGCAGCCTCTCGGTAGAAGTGATCAACAACCAGCAAATGGCTTTGTCGCTTGTGGTTACCGACAACCCCTGCCCTGAAAGCACCCAAGGCGCCATTACCGCACAAATAGTAAACGGCTCAGCGCCATTTACTTACAACTGGAGTAACGGGCAAAGCGGCAGCAGCATTGCAGGTTTACCTGTGGGTAACTACTCGGTGACCGTAACCGATTCGCAGGGCGCTACAGTGGTTCAGCAAGCAGAAATCAGCAATACCACGGGATTAAGCTTTATCGCCGCCCCCGCTGTATTCCTCAACGGCGCGAACCTGGTATGCCCGGGTAGTAGTGTCAGCTTGTTTGCTATGACCAACCAGGCGGGTATTCCGACATACAACTGGTACGATGCACCACAAGGCGGTAACCTGCTTAATATTGGCGCGGTATACAATACTTTCGGCCCGCTATCTAACGAAACATTTTACGTACAAACAAACTACAACGGATGCCTATCCGACACCCGTACGCCATTTAACCTGATGGTAGACAATCCAAACCAGGGCTTCGTCGCGTCTACTCAATTTATTTTTGAAAATGAGGAAGTCATACTGACTCCAAACCTGCAAAATGCAGGCAATATTTACGAGTGGACCTTCGGCGATGGCACCAGCTCATCGGATATGCAACCCAACCACACGTATACTTATCCCGATCTTTTTGACGTATCTCTCACGGTTACCAGCCCCAACGGTTGTATGGTTACCACCCAGGAGCCCGACTTCATCAATGTGATTTCGTCTACTCAGCTCACCCTGATTCTCGACATGGAGCCCGTGACTTGCGAAGGCGCAGGCAACGGCAGTATCCAGGCATTGGTTTTCAACGGGTTGCCTCCTTATACTTACCAATGGAGCAACGGGGCTACTACCTCCTCGCTGAGCCAGTTGAGCCCCGGTAATTACTCGCTCACGCTTAGCGATTCAGGCGGTTTGATAATGACGGCACAAACGCAAGTGACCACCATGCACCCGCTGCCCGCTACGCCCGGCATCATTTGGGCCGGCCCATCTACGGTTTGCGCAGGCACAGATGTAGCCTTACAAGCCGGTTCTACTGTGCCCGTCGACAGTTTCTTGTGGTATAACCTGAATGGCGATCTGCTTCATGTGGGCAACGTACTTCTGCTTGACGATATGCAAGCCGCCGGCAGCTTCTTCCTGGAAAGCCACGCCAACGGCTGCGTTTCTGCACAAACTTCACTGAGTTTGGGCGTACAAACCCTCGACGCAACATTTAGCCTGTCAACCTCTCAGGCGCTGGAAGTAGGAAACGCACTCACACTTACGCCGAATGTAGCTTCATATACTACGTATGCCTGGAATTTTGGCGATGGCAATACTTCTCAGGCAGTAAGCCCGGTTTACAGTTATTCGCAGGCAGGACAATATACGATCAGCCTCACGGTTACTGATGCGAGCGGTTGTTCAGCGACTGCCACGATCAGCAATGCCGTGCAAGTATTCGAACCCAATAGCCTGGCTGCTACTTTCTCTGTTCAAAATGTGCTTTGCAGCGCTGACCAGACCGGCGAAGCGACAATCCTTGTAAGCGGGGGAACGCCGCCCTACCAATACGACTGGAGCAATGGCGCCACAACAGCCCAGGCAAGCGCTCTGGCAGCAGGTACATATGATGTGACGGTGACCGATGCGGTTAATAATATTTTCACGGCTTCCGTGCAAATAGAAAACCAAAACGCAACTATACCCGCGCCTAATATCGTGGTCAATGGCAACCTTCCGGCTTGTAAAGGAGAAACTGCCTTTGTATTGGCCAATAGCAACGCCTATCCCGATGCCAACTTCCAATGGTATAGCCAACCGGCAGGCGGGCAGCCTTTGTATACCGGCATACTCTATTTGCTGCCCAACCTGCAAAGCAACCAAACCCTGTTCTGCGAGGCCAATGTAAATGGATGTATTTCCACTCGCCAAACGGTGAGTGTAAGCGTACAAGCACCCAACGCACAGTTCAGTTCCAACCCTAATACCGTTCCCATCCCCGAGGGCACAATGGTGCAGTTTACCCCTGCCACCATGCTGCCCAACCACACCTATCACTGGCAATTTGGGGACAATGGCTGGAGCCAGACACAGCAACCCTATTATATTTACAACCTGCCCGGCAATTTTAACGTCAGCCTCACGATAACCGACGAGGACGGTTGCTCCAATACGCAAATGTATCCGAATTATGTAATTGTGTCAGCTTTGTCTAACTTTGGACCCAACCCCGATGGCGTGGAAGAACGCGAAAGGACGCTGGAAACGCAAGTGCCGACCTTTACAGCCGGCGCCTTCCCCAATCCGTTCGTAGACGATTTCACTGTGGTGATTGAAAATGACACCGAGGGCGAGTTCCAACTTACGCTTACGGATTTGGCAGGACGCAATCTAATTAATCAAACCATAACGCTCAACGCCGGCAAACACCAGATCCGTGTAGAAACCGGTTTATTGTCACTGCCCGCAGGCGTATATTCTCTGGTTATTCGCCAGGGCAAAGCGTGGGGTAGTTTACAAATGATCAAAAACTAATCATGATGAATATCAAAACAGGCTTTTTCTTCGGCGCAGTAATCCTGATTTTCGCAGGACTCGGCTGCAAGCCTAACAAAGGCAACGATTTCATATTCGACGGCGATGCGCCCAGGGTGTTCATCAACGGCAAGGACATCTTCCGCGATACTTTCAAGTATTCGCTCCAGGATTTGTATACCC
>JAEUUQ010000114.1 GCA_016787505.1 Saprospiraceae bacterium
CCTGATATCGGTTTTGCCGAGCGGCAGGAACATCACCTGCTCGTCGATGCGGTTGAGAAACTCGGGGCGCAGGGTTTCTTTCAGCAGGTTGAATACCTCGGTTTTGGTGGTGGCGATGATCTCGTTGCGGTGTTTTTCGCCCAGGGCGTCGAGGTCTTCAAAGTTTTCGAGGATGGTCTCCGACCCCATATTAGAGGTCATGATGATGATGGTATTTTTAAAACTGGCGGTGCGGCCCCTGCTGTCGGTAAGCCGGCCGTCGTCGAGCAATTGCAGCAGGATGTTGAAGGTGTCGGGGTGCGCCTTTTCGACTTCGTCGAGCAGGATGATGGAGTAGGGTTTGCGGCGCACGGCCTCGGTGAGCTGTCCGCCTTCTTCATAACCCACATAACCCGGAGGCGCGCCCACGAGCCGCGACACGTTGTGGCGCTCCTGGTATTCGCTCATATCGATGCGGGTGATGGCTTTTTCGTCATTAAAGAGCACCTCGGCGAGGGCTTTGGCCAACTCGGTTTTGCCCACGCCGGTAGGGCCCAGGAAGATAAACGAGCCGATGGGCCGGTCGGCGTCCTGGAGGCCGGCGCGACTGCGGCGCACGGCGTTGGCTACGGCGCGCACGGCTTCGTCCTGGCCGATGAGGCGTTTGTGTAGTTCGTCTTCGAGCAGCAGCAGTTTGTCTTTTTCGCTTTGCAGCATGCGGGAGACGGGGATGCCGGTCCAGCGACCTACTACTTCGGCGATATCGTTGGCAGTGACCTGCTGGTTGGTCAGGCGGTTTTCTTCGGGCAGTAGGCCCAGTTTTTCTTCGGCGGCTTTAAGCAGCGACTGTTGGTGCTGGAGTTCGCCGTAGCGAATTTTGGCTACGGTTTCGTAGTCGCTGTTGCGTTCTGCTTTATCGGCCTCTTTGTCGAGTTCGTCGATGCGTTTTTTGATGCCCGTGATTTGGTCTACGATCTCTTTTTCGTTTTGCCAGGTAGCGCGCAGTGAGTCGCGTTTTTCGCGGGCGTTGGCGATTTGCTCGGAGATGCTTTGCAGCTTTTTCTCGTCGCGTTCGCGTTTGATGGCTTCGCGTTCTATTTCGAGTTGGCGCACGCGGCGTTCCCAGTTGTCCACTTCTTCGGGCACCGAGTCGAGTTCGAGGCGGAGTTTGGCGGCGGCTTCGTCGATGAGGTCGATGGCCTTGTCGGGTAGAAAGCGGTCGGCGATGTAGCGGTGCGACAGCTCGGCGGCGGCGATGAGGGCCTCGTCGAGGATCTCTATTTTGTGGTATACTTCGTAGCGCTCCTGAAGGCCGCGAAGGATGGAGATGGTATCTTCTACGCTGGGTTCTTCGATATTTACGGTTTGGAAGCGGCGCACCAGGGCTTTGTCTTTTTCAAAATACTTCTGATATTCGTCGAGGGTGGTAGCGCCGATGGCGTGGAGTTCGCCGCGGGCCAGGGCGGGTTTCAGGATATTGGCGGCGTCGATAGCGCCTTGTCCGCCGCCTGCGCCGATAAGCGTGTGGATTTCATCAATAAACAACACGATTTCGCCGCTGGAGTCGGTGACTTCTTTGATTACGCTTTTGAGGCGTTCTTCGAATTCGCCTTTGTATTTGGCGCCGGCTACGAGTCCGGCGATGTCGAGCACATAAATCTTTTTGGAGGCCAGGTTATCGGGCACGTCGCCTTTTACGATACGCCAGGCGATGCCTTCCACGATAGCGGTTTTGCCCACGCCGGGTTCGCCTACCAGCACGGGATTGTTTTTGGTACGGCGTGCGAGGATGTGTAGTACGCGGCGGATCTCCTCATCGCGACCGATGATGGGGTCGAGTTTGCCCGATTCGGCACGTTCGTTGAGGTTGATGCCGAATTTGCCGAGGGCGTTGTAGGTATCTTCGGCGCTTTGTTCGGTCACTTTGCGGCCGTTGCGCAATTCGAGGATGGCTTCTTTGAGGGCCTCTGGGGTAGCGCCGCTTTCTTTGAGCAGCCTTGCGCCCTTGTCGTCGCCCAGCAGGATACCCAGCAGCATGAGCTCGATAGAGATAAACTCGTCGCCAAATTCGGTGAGCATCGACTTGGCGCGGCTCAGCGAGCGGTTGGCTTCGGTGGTCAGGTATTGTTTTTCAACGCCCTGCACGCGCGGGTATACGCGTATGGCTTCGTCGAGCCGGTGGCGCAGCGCTTTGGCGTCTACGTTCATTTTTTGCAGTAAAAAAGACGTCACGTTTTCATCGGTATCGAGGATGCCCCGGACGAGGTGTGTGGTGTCTACCTGTTGTTGCTCCTGGCCCGCAGCGATCTGCTGGGCTTTGATGATAGCGTCTTGCGCTTTGACGGTAAAATTATCGTAGGTCATTGCCTGCTATTGTTTGAGGGGGCAATATCCTGATTTTTTGTGGGAATAGCAAGGGAGGGTTTATGCGACTGATAAGGAGGTCGGGATGCTGATGTAGAAGGGGTTTTCTTTTACAGAAAAATCTCTTATCTTTGAAAAGTCTATAAAACTAAAAAACAGGATATCATGGTTGATTATAAACAACATATCCATTCGGACTCCAAGGTAATGTTGGGGAAACCTATTATCAAAGGAACGAGGATTACAGTAGAGTTGCTCTTAAGAAAGTTAGCAGATGGATATTCTTTTGAAGAGATACTTGGAATGTATCCGCATTTGAAGTTAGATGATATCCTGGCTGCTGTTGCTTATGCTGCTGCTATGATGGAATCAGAGGAAGTAATTATTGCGGCATGAGTTTTTCGATTCTAGCAGATGAAGGCTTAAACGGTAATATCGTTCGTGAATTGCTGAATAACGGATTTGATGTGAAATGGGTTTTACTGGCCCAACCTGGAATCAAAGATGAACAGGTCATAAAATTGGCAAAGGAATCAAAAAGTATATTGATTACAGAAGATAAAGATTTTGGTGAATGGGTTTTTGCCCATCATGTAAAAGGGCTTTCTATTATTTTTTTGAGATATGACAAAAAGGACTATCCGAACGTATTGTCATTTTTAATTGCGTTTTTAAAAAATATAGCGGAATCTACAGATTATCAAGAAGAAGAGTTTATTACAATAAATAGAAATAAATTAAGGAGACGTAAAATATAGATTTATTTTTAGCTATTCATATCCATTACCTCAATTCTTCTATTACGCTGTGTTTCAGCAGTGACACCCACCGGGCATACATCTTGCCCGAAGGGTGTAGCTGGTCGGAAGCGACAAGTGCGGGGTCTTGCAGGCCTTCGCGGGAAATGGGGGTAATGTCGATATAGTGAACCCCGCGTGCCAGCGCAATAGCTTTATTGGCGGCATTAAATTCGTCGATTTCCTGGCTGATGCGGGTGGGGTTGAAATTTTGGCCGAAAGGGGTATAGGCGTAGTCGGGGATTGACAACACGAATACCCGCTCGGGGCGGCTGCCGGCGTATATGACGGCTTGTTCGAGCAGGTCGGCAAACTGTGTTTCGTATTGATCGAGCGGATAACCCCTGTATTGGTTGTTGACGCCGATGAGCAGCGTGACGATATCGTAGCTGTTGCCCACAGGTGGTTGGGCGGCGGCAATGGCCGCGTCGAGCTCTGCGGTGGTCCAGCCGGTCTTGGCGATGACTCTTGCGCTTCCCATGATTTGGTGCGGCAACAGGCTGTCGATCAGTTGCGCAGGAAAGCGCTCGTCGGCCGGTACGCTCTGTCCGATGGTGTACGAATCGCCCAGGGCCAGGTAGGAGATATACAGGGGCGTGTCTACCGGCGGAGTGGGTTCGATTAGGGGTTCGCTGTCGTGTTGGCAGAAGCAGCAGGTAAAGGGGAGGAGCAGGAGGAGGAAGCGCATAGGTTTGAGGAAAATTTTTGTATGAAACAAGGAAAGGAAGGAGACTGTTCACTGGTTTTATTTACCACAGAGTTAAACGGAGTGCACACAGAGTGACACAGAGCGAGATTTTGACTCTGTGGAACTCCGTTTTACTCCGTTTAACTCTGTGGTAAAAAAATCAAATATCCTCTACTCAATAATATTCGTCTTCAACTGTGTCCGATAATACGAAAATACATTTGATTTTGAAATAAATCCTACGTATTTGCCATCGTGTACTACCGGCAAATTCCAGGCGCCGGTATCGTCGAATTTTTTCATGGCCGATTCCATGCTTTCGTTGATATCAATGATGCCGGGAGGTCTTGTCATCAGATCTTTTACCCATACTTTTTCGTATAACTCATTTTTAAAAATAATCTCGCGGATGTTGTCCAATAAAATGATGCCGATTAATTGATTTTCTTTAACCACCGGAAAAATATTCCTTTTTGAAGCGGCGATAGCTTCTACCAGATCACCCAGTGTATTCTCCGGGCCTACTGTTTTAAATTCGGTTTCGATAAGGTTGTTCATTTTAAGCAACGACAAAATATTGCGGTCTTTATCCGAGGTGAAAATCTGCCCCCGGCTGGCTAGTTTTTTGGCATCCATGGAATATTTTTCGTAAGATTTTGAAATCGCAAAACTAATCGAAGACACGATCATGAGCGGGATCATGAGGGTATAGCCGCCGGTAATTTCCGCGATCAAAAATATGGCCGTCAAAGGCGCGTGGTACAAGCCGCTCAATATACCAGCCATGCCTACCAGCGTAAAATTGTTTTCGGGCAGCCGGGTTATATCCAGCATATTGAAAAAGCGGGAAAAGAAAAAACCGAGATAAGCGCCCACAAACAGCGAAGGCGCAAAATTGCCGCCGTTGCCGCCGCTGCCGAGGGTGATGGCCGTGGCAAAGGCTTTGATGAATACCAATACGCCCACAAATAACAGGACAAACCATTCGTTATTTTTTAAATCGTAAAAAATGCTGTTGTCGAGCAATTTTTCAGGGCGCTGCTGGGAGAGTATTTTAATGCTTTCGTAGCCTTCTCCGAATAAACTCGGAAAAATGTAAATAAGGATAGCTAGCGCGATACCGCCAATCACTACTTTGCGATAGGGACTTTTTATTTTTTTAATTATATACGATTCTACACGGGTGAAGGTGCGGGAGTGGTATACGGATACGATGCCCGCAAATACGCCCAGCAGCACATAAAAAGGCACGTTGTGATAATCAAAGGCTTTTTGCAGTTGGAACGATAAAAGAATATCGTCATTGAGAATTATTTTTGAAATTAAAGCGCCTGATGCCGCCGCAATAATAAGTGGTGTAAATGCCGAAATACTCACGTCGAGCAGTAACACTTCCAGCGCAAATAAAACCCCGGCGATCGGCGCGTTAAACGCGGCAGCAATTCCCGCTGCGATGCCGCAGGCCAACAGCAGCGTCCTTTCTTTGTAGTCCAATCGGTAAGTGCGCGCATAATTGGAACCGAAAGCGGCTCCCGTGACCACGATCGGCGCTTCGAGTCCGGCAGAACCGCCGAGCCCTACAGTGAGCGAACTCGTCACTACCTGGGCATACATCTGCACCCGCGGCACGATACTCGATTTTTGGGCTATGGCGAAAAGAATATTGGAGAGCCCTTTTTCAAATTTGTTGTGGAATAATTTTTTGACTACTAATACGGTGAGCAATATGCCCAAAAAAGGCAGTAACAACAGCAAAAAAGAAAAATGAGCTGTTTTATCGAAGGTTGCCAGCCGGAATATATAATGCGCAAAAGTCTTAAGCACAATAGCCGCCATACCCGCCGACAAGCCTACCAGCACGCTCGATAAAAAGATGAATTGCTTTTTGCTCAACCGCCCCTGCAGCCACATTATTCCACCATGTATTTTTGCTATGAGCTTCAGTATGGGCATTGTCGGTTCTCTGTTGTCGGTTGTCGGTTTGTTGGGTAAACGTTTACCGTTTACCATCCTATGTATGCAAAGATATAAAAACCGCGAACCGATAACCGATAACAGAGAACAGAGAACATTTCCCCGCCCCTTCCCTATGCAATAATCCCCCGAACATATTAGCTTTATGACCTCAATAACAACACAAAGCGACTGACCATGCGATATTGCCAACAACTCTGCTTTTTTGCCCTGCTCCTGGGGGCAGTTTTGGCGCTGCCCGGCGCCGCTGAAGGGCAAACCACAACCGTTCAAGGCACGGTGACCGACGCCGCCACCGGCGAAACGCTCATCGGCGTGACGGTGCAACTGGTAGGCGCTACTCAGGGCACAATTACTGACGAAAACGGCTTTTTTAAGATCAGTACCAACCAGCCAAACGGCTCGATCCGGTTTTCTTATGTGGGGTACGTGCCGCAGGACGTAGCCTACAACGGCAATGTTACCCTGACCGTGCGCCTCGAATCGAGCGCGCAACAACTGCAGGAACTGGTGGTGGTGGGCTACGGCGTGCAGCGAAAAAGCCAGGTGACCGGCGCTATTTCTTCTATCAAAAACGAGGAATTTAAAGACCAGCCGGTGTCAAACCTCGCAAGCAGCATACAGGGCCGGGTGTCGGGCCTCAACGTGATATCGCCCTCCGGTACGCCCGGCGCGGGGCTGCTGATCACGGTGCGGGGCAGCAACAACCCACTGTACGTTGTCGACGGCGTGCCTATGATCAGCGAGAGCAACTCGGCTCTATCCACGTCGTTTGACACCGACCGCAACGTGGTGGGCAACGGTCAAAACCTCAGCTCGATTTCCGATATCAACCCCAACGATATCGAAAGCATCGAGGTACTCAAAGATGCCTCCGCCGCTGCTATATACGGCGCGCGCGCCGCCAACGGCGTCATCCTGATCACTACCAAACGCGGCAAGGAAGGCAAAACCGATATCAATTTTAATTATTATACCGGCGTACAGCAGACCGCCCGCAATATCGATTTTCTCAGTTCCGAGCAATTTGTCGAACTGGTGGAAGAAGCCCGCCGCAACGACCTGGCCGCCTACAACGCCGACAATACGGTTTTCGGCGATGATTTCGACCCCTCGGTGCTCACCGACCCGCTCGAAAATTTCAACCTCGACGGCACGAATACGGTATGGCTCGACGAGGTGCTGCGCAACGCGCCAATCAGCAATTACGAGCTGTCGCTGCAGGGCGGCACCGATCGTACCCGCTTTTTTATCAGCTCGGGTTTTTTCGATCAGCAAGGCGTTATTATAGAGAGTTTTTATAAACGATTTAATTACCGCATGAACCTCGACCACGAGGTGAATAAACGGCTGAAAATCGGTACCAGTATTGCGACCTCTTATTCGCGCAACCGCCGCAGTTTCAACGACAATACCTATACCGGCACGATTACCAATGCGCTCGGCGCCTCGCCGCTAATGCCGGTGTACGACGAAAATGGCGATTATACCGCTTTCGAAGACTATCAGGTGAGCTGGCTGTCGGACAACCCCGTCAAATCCGCTAAAGAGATCAGGGCGTTTACCAATATTTACCGCCTCATCGGCTCGGCTTTTGCCGAATACGAACTGGCCAGTGCGCTGAAGCTGC
>JAEUUQ010000121.1 GCA_016787505.1 Saprospiraceae bacterium
TTTATCGACTTTTCGCGTTTTAAAAAAATAGATAAAGATCACTTCAAAAAAGCTATCGCCCCCAACGGCGAGCGCATTTTGTTGCATACCTCAAACTTCCGCAAAGTAAAGCGCGTAGAAGACGTCATCCAGGTTTTTAAAAGGGTGCACCAACGTCTCCCCTCCAAGTTACTACTCATTGGCGACGGCCCCGAGCGCACCCACATGGAAGAATTGTGCCGCCAATTGGATCTCTGCCACGAGGTGAGGTTTTTGGGCAAACAAGACGCTATCGAAGAACTACTGGCTATTTCCGATCTGTTTATTATGCCGTCGGAGAGCGAAAGCTTCGGGCTTGCAGCCCTCGAAGCTATGGCCTGCGAGGTCCCCGTGATCTCCTCTGATGTGGGCGGTTTGCCCGAATTGAACGTACACGGCAAAACCGGTTATTTGAGCCACGTGGGCGACGTAGACGGCATGGCCAGGCATGCAATTGACATACTCAGCGACGAAGCCGTGCTGCAGGAATTTCGCAAAAACGCCCTGGCGCGGGCTCACCTGTTTGATATCAACATCATTTTGCCCCAATACGAGGCCTACTACGAAGAGATTCTCAGTACCGCCGTTTACGCCCACGAAGAAAACGATTAATCCGGGTTATTTTCCGCCCAGCCCATGGGCGTTCATCCACTGGTGAATATCCTGCCTGTTGATGGCCCCAGCCATCAAATCGGGGAATAGATCGGGCGTACAGGCAAAAGAAGGTATATCGAGCCGGGCCAGCGATTCGGCTACCTCGCGGTCGTAAGCCGGCGCTCCCTCGTCGTTGAGGGCCAGCAGGCAAATGAAATTAACCCCCGAAGCTTTAATGGCGGCGATCCGCCGGAGCATACCATCCTGATTTCCTCCTTCAAATAAATCACTGATCAATACCATGATCGTATTGGCAGGCGACTGAATGAAAGGTTGCGCATAGGCTAAGGCTTTATGGATATCGGTGCCCCCGCCCAATTGGGTGGCAAACAAAAGCGATACGGGATCGGAGAGGTGTTCAGTCAAATCCACCACTGACGTATCAAAAGCAACAACACGCGTGCGAAGCGACCGGGTAGAAGCCATGATACAACTCAGTACCCCCGCGTATACTACAGAGGTAGCCATCGAGCCGCTTTGGTCGATCAGCAAAATCACGTCGCGCAACTGGTTGGCCTGGCGACCGTAGCCGATCCACTGCTCGGGGATAACAGTTTTTAACGTGGGTTGGTAGTGCTTCAGGTTGGCGCGAAGCGTTTGCAGCCAATTGATATCGCCGGGACGCGGCCTGCGGCGCCGCTCCGCCCGGTTCAACCGTCCGTGAAGCGCCACCTGCATCGGATAACGCAGACGCGCTTCGAGGGCTTTGACGACTTTCTCTACTACCTCCCTTGCAGTGGCCTGCGTTTGAATGGGCAATACTTTGCTCAGCGACAGCAACGCGCTCACCAGATGCACATCGGGTGTCACGGCTTCCAGCAGTTCAGGCTCCAACAACATGCGCTGCAAGCCCAGCCGGTCGAGCGCGTCTTTTTGCATGACCTGCACCACCGGCGCCGGAAAATAACGCCTGATATCCCCGAGCCAGCGGCTTACGTTGGGCGACGAGCTTCCAAGGCCTCCCTTGCGCTGACTGTCGTACAGCGCCTCAAGCACCTTGTCCATACCTTGCTGTTGCACAGACAAAGTAATCTTCTCCTCAGCACCGGCCTCTTCTGCCTGCTGACCCAATACCAAGCGCCATTTCTGCAGACTTTCGTCCAAAGGCTATTTTTTTATCTTTTGCACCACCCACACCAGCAATGCCGCACCCACGGCAGCCATCAGCACAGAACCCAGGATGCCGTCGGCGCGCAGGCCGATTAGCTTAAATAAAAATCCGCCGACTATACCGCCGACTATTCCGAGCAGTATATTGCCGATAAACCCGTATCCCGAACCTTTCATTACTTGACCAGCGAGCCAGCCGGCGGCCCCGCCGATGATCAAAAACCATATCCAATCTGCCATGTTCTAAAATTTTGGTTATTGTTTAAAGATAGCATTTTATCCAAAATCGCTTCGCTTCATGAAAAGAATTTTGAAAACAAGAAAAATTATTTATCTAAAATATTATTTAGATTAATCTAAAAATTGTACATTTGTAAATAGATACCTTAGCCACCATGGATAACATTTCACATACTGAGGAGAATTATCTCAAAGCTATTTTTAAAATAGCGGAAAAAGAAGAAGGCAGGCCGGTTAACACCAATGCTATTTCGGTAGAAATGAAAACTACGGCGGCCTCGGTGACCGACATGCTCAACCGCCTGTCAAAAAAGGAATTGATCCACTACGAAAAATACAAAGGCGTCACGCTCACCATTAAAGGCGGTCGTTTGGCCACCCTTCTAGTGCGCAAACACCGGCTTTGGGAAGTTTTTTTGGTAGAAAAATTGCACTTCTCCTGGGACGAGGTCCACGATATGGCCGAAGAGTTGGAACACATCCAATCTGAGGAGTTGGTTGAGCGTCTCGACGATTACCTGGGCCGCCCCAAGTTTGACCCCCACGGCGACCCTATTCCCGATGCCGAGGGCAATTTCACCTTCCGCAAGCAGGCGCCGCTGGCCGACCTGCACCAGGGAGAAAAGGGTATCGTGGTGGGAGTTCAGGACCATTCTACCGCCTTTCTGCAATATCTCGACAAGTTGCAGTTATCGCTGGGCGCCCAAGTGACCGTCGTAGAGCGATTCGACTACGACGAATCGATGAAAATCGCACTTAATGGCGACAAAGAACACATCGTATCAAAAAAAGTTAGCCAAAATCTATTTGTCCAAAAACAGTAACTATGAAACCGCTTCTAATAGCCTTGGCCGTCCTTGTGGCCATACAAACCACGCAAGCTCAAGCTCATCAAAAACCATTGGTAGTAGCCACTGCTTCTATTTTTGCCGATATGGCCGAAGTAATCGGTGGCAATATGATAGAAGTGCGCAGTATTGTGCCCATCGGCGGCGATCCGCACCTCTACGAACCCACCCCTGCCGATGCCCGGTTGGTAGCCTCGGCGCAACTCATCCTCAAAAACGAGTTGACTTTCGAAGGCTGGCTCAGCGAGTTGATCAATAATTCGGGCACAAAAGCCAGGGTCGTTACGATCACCGAAGGCATCACACCCATTGCCAGCGAGAAATACAAAAATTCTACGGACCCCCACGCCTGGATGAGCGCCGCCAACGGATTGATCTACATAGACAACATTCTTAAAGCCCTTTCGAAACTCGACCCCGCCAACGCAGAAAGCTATGCGTTTAACCACGGCATCTACAAACAGCAACTCGAAGCGCTCGACCGTCGAATCGCCGAACGCATCAAGACCATACCCGAACCGCAGCGCATCCTGATCACGTCGCACGACGCCTTTCGCTATTATGGACAACGTTATGGAATCCGGGTAGAAGCCGTGTTGGGCACCTCCACCGACTCCGAAGCCCAAACCTCCGACCTGGTTCGCCTCAACAAGATTATCAAAGCACAAAATGTGCCCGCTGTATTTATAGAAACCACCGTAAACCCCAAACTGCTCCAGCAACTGGCCACCGATAACCACATTTCGATAGGCGGCAAGCTCTTTTCCGATTCTATCGGCGATAAAAATAGCCCAGCGCCTACGTATATCGACATGCTGACTTACAACACGGAAACGATTGTAAAAGCCCTATCCGCTCCTCCAAAAAACCAATCGGCCGACCCCAAAGTGGTGATCAAACCCCGCCCCGGTATATTTATCTGGGTTGCCCTGGCTATCGCGATGCTGGGCGGCTTTTTCTTTGTGCTCCGCCGATTAAATGCGGATTTTAGGTGACGGCTGGGAACTGACTCAGGGGGTGACGGCTGAGAAATGGCCTAGGGGGTGACGTCCTGGAACTGACTCAGGTGGTGACGGCTGAGAAATAGCCTAGGGGGTGACGTCCTGGAAACGACAGGGGTGGTGACAAGGTGACAGCATCTAAGTAACCGACAACAGAGAACCGATAACAGACAACAGAGAACATATGCCGGCAATATCCATACAAGGCCTTTCGGTCTCCTACGAACGCAAACGCGTGCTCAGCAACATCTATCTCGACATAGAGGCGGGGCACCTATACGGCATCATCGGCCCTAACGGCGCGGGAAAATCTACGCTATTCAAAGCCGTATTGGGGCTGTTGCCTTCCAATTCGGGACAAATATTCATCGAAGGGGCGCCGCTGGCACAGATGCGCCGTCGCATGGCCTACGTACCGCAGAAAAACGATGTCGATTGGAATTTCCCGGCTACGGTTGCCGATGTAGTATTGATGGGGCGTTACCCCTACAAAAAAGTCTTTGAGCGGCTCTCAGCAGGCGACCGGCAGATCGCCCGCGAGGCCATGCAGGAGCTCGGCATCGAGCATTTC